>DASZPI010000030.1:0-21532 GCA_035550355.1 Pirellulales bacterium | reverse complement strand
GTATGAGACTGCCGGGCGCGTTGCCCGCTTTGTCTTGCCGAAGCTGCCGCGCTGGATGATCTACAACCGATTCAACGCCTGGGGGCGTCAGCGCGAGTTGCCCGACGCGCCGCGGCACAGCTTTCGCCAGCTATATCGCGAGCGTCATGGCAAGTAGGGACGACATTCTTGGCTCGGTGCGCCGACGCCTCCCGCCCGAGATGCCGCTGCCCGGTCCGATCGAGCCGCGGACCAGGTATCCCGATCCGGTCGCGCAGTTCATTACCAGCGCCGAGTTCGTCGGTGGCCGCGCGATCGTGGTGCCTGAGGCATCGGAAATTGACCAGCGACTTTCCGAGCTGCCTGCTTGGACCGCAGCGCGGAAGACGATCTCGCTGGTCCCCGGAGTGGGACGTTCGACGTTCGATCTCGCGGCGGTTGCCGATCCCCACACGCTGGAAGACGTCGATTTTGCGATACTTTCGGGACAGTTTGGAGTGGCCGAGAATGCCGCCATTTGGATTGACGATGCGCAATTGAAGCATCGCGTTCTGCCGTTCATTACGCAGCATTTGAGCCTCGTGATTTCGCGCGGCGAGATCGTCAACACCATGCACGAGGCGTACGATCGCTTGCGCTTCGACGCGGCGCGGTTCGGAACCTTTATCTCTGGCCCCTCGAAGACTGCCGACATCGAGCAATCGTTGGTGATCGGCGCTCACGGCCCGCGATCGTTGACGGTGTTCATCGTCGGCTGACCGCATATTCGCATCGATCAGGTATGCGGATTATCATGGCCGGTGCCGCCTCTGTCCGCGTACGATTCAGGAGTCATTTCGCGATGAAATTCCGCCTGCATGTCATTGCCACGGTTTCCACGTTTTTTGTTGTCGCGGCCGCGCGAGCCGACGTCAAGCTGCCCGGGGTCTTTAGCTCGCACATGGTGTTGCAGCGCGAGATGCCCATATCGATCTGGGGCACCGCAGCTACCGCCGAACAGGTGACAGTGAAGTTTCGCGATCAGCAGCAGACCACCAAGGCCGACAAGCACGGACAGTGGAAAGTGAAACTCGATCCGCTCACAGCGGGCGGGCCCGACGTGCTTTCGATCAGCGGCAAGAACACGATCACCCTCGACGATGTGCTGGTGGGCGAAGTGTGGGTCGGTTCGGGGCAGTCGAACATGGCAGGGGCGGTGCGTGGCTATGCCACGGGCGATCCAGTGCTGAAATCGATCGCGGCCAAGGCGCCATACGCAAAGATCCGCCTAATTCGCGACGGCGCAAAAGGCGTGTGGAAAGAAGCGACGCCGCAAGAGGTGGATGGATTTTCGGCACTGCTGTTTCCGTTCGGCGTGCGACTGCAAGAAGAGCTGGACGTGCCGATTGGACTGATGCTCGGCGCGGTCGGCGGGACACCCTCGTCGTATTGGCTTAGCGAGAAGGCGTATCAAGCCGACGCTGGGTGCAAGCGAGTCGTCGACGAGTATGCCAAGACCGATCAATACGACAAAGCGATGCAAGCGTACGAGCGTTACATGAAAGCTCATGAGGCTGCCGTCGAGGCTGCGAAGAAAGCAGGCAAGCAGCCGCCGCGCGCGCCGCAAAAGCCGCTGCAGGCCGGCGAGCCACGCGGGAAGATCGGAAACCTGTACGAGGCGTACATCCGCCCGTTCGTCGGCTACGGCATCCGCGGCGTGTTGTGGGACCAGGGTGAGGCCGGCACCGCGATTGGCGGCCTCGACCAGTACACCATGATGGGCGCGCTGATTCGCGGCTGGCGCAATGAGTGGGGCCAGGGCGATTTTCCGTTTCTGTATGTGCAGAAGCCGAGTGGCGGTGGCTGCGCGTGGGACCCGAATGACCCGGTCACCGACAAGGCCGAGCCGTTTTCTGACCTGCCCAGCATTGTCCCCGCCGATGGCCAGTTTCGAGAAACGCACATTCGCATCATGACCTATCCGAACACCGGCATCGTGATTTCTTCCGACCTGGGACCGATGACCCATCCAACGAACAAATCGGGTTACGGCACGCGCGCCAGCCGCGTGGCGCTCGGAATGGTGTACGGCAAGTCGGTCGAGTATTACGGCCCGGTGTACGAGTCGCACCAAGTCGAAGGCGATAAGGTGCGAGTGCGCTTCACGCATGTCGGCCGCGGACTGGCTTATGCCCATGGCGAGCGACTGCAAGGCTTCGCGATCGCAGGGCCCGACAAGAAATTCGCATGGGCCGAAGCAACGATCGACGGCGACAGCGTGCTGCTCGGCTCGCCCGACGTCGCCAACCCGGTCGCGGTGCGCTATGGATGGTCGCAGCGTCACCCGTGGGCAAACCTGTTCAATTGCGACGGCCTGCCGGCACTGGCGTTCCGCACCGACAAATGGTGATTTGGGTACCGCGCCAGCGCAGCATGCTGGGCCAGCTACCCAAGCCACTCTGGATGCTGCGCCGTGCCATCGAAGATCGCGTCGGTCTTGAATAGCTCGTAATGTCCGCTGAGCGCAGGTTCGGCGGTGCGCGCCAACAACGCGGCAATCTGCGGCTGATCCAGGGGCTTGAAGCTTCGCACCGCCTCGAGCGCCTGGTCGAGAATCTTCATGCTGTCCATGCCTGTAATCACGGTCGCTGTGGGCAGACTCATGGCATAGTGCAGGCATTCGATCGCGCTGACCACGCCGGCGCGAAGGATGTTGCCCGAGCCCAGCGGCTTCATCCCCAGCACGGCGATACCGCGTTTGACCAAGTCAGGCACCACGTGGCGCGCGAAGCTGCGGAAATGCGCGTCCATCACGTTCAATGGCATCTGGGCGGAATCAAATTCGAAATCGTGTTGGGCCGCCACCTCGAGCATTCGCAGGTGAACCAGCGGGTCTTTGTGGCCCGTGAAGCCGATGTACCGAATCTTTCCCTGTTGCCGTGCTTCGATCACGGCTTCGATGGCCCCGCCCCTGGCGAAGATGCGGTCGGGATCTTCGAGCCGAATGATCTCGTGCAACTGCAGCAGGTCGATGCGATCGGTCTTGAGCCGTTCGAGCGACTCGTTGATCTGCCGGGCTGCCGAATCGCGGGTGCGCCCGTCGATCTTCGTCATCAAGAAGACCTTGTCGCGATAGCCGTCGGCCAGGGCTTTGCCCATGCGGCGTTCGCTGTCGCCATCGTGATAGTCCCAGCAGTTATCCATAAAGGTAATGCCGCGATCGATGGCCGAGCGGATGATTTCAATTCCCTCGTTCTCCTGGGGATTTCCGATGTGAAATCCGCCGACGCCGACGATCGAGATCTCCTCGTTGCTGCGGCCGAACTTGCGGTAGCGCATGTCGCCGCGCGATGTTTCGGGTATTACGCCTGCACCGAGCGGAATGGGAGCAGCGCCCGGCGCCTGCTCAGCCATGGCAACTCCGGTCAGACCTGTGGCGATCCAAGGTCCAGCCGCCGAAGCACTCACATTACGCAAGAAGTCGCGTCGTTCCATGGCATCGGTCCTCGCGGTCGGCGGAAAAACAAACACACGAGCCGAGTTCGGCTCGTGTGTTTTGGCCGCAAGTACCGTGCCTGGCTGGCGTGCGCTAGCGAGTCGAGTAGCTCGCACGCTGGGCCATTGAGGAATTCGCCGTGCTGCTGGAGAGCACCATCACCGCATCGCGTTCGGTGATTTGCGCCAGGTCCAAGTCGCCCAGCGGGCGGGCAAACACAACTCCGGCATCGTCGTGCACGATCTCCAATTCGCCTACGCGGACGCGGCGGTTTGACTGCTGTTGATAAACACCCACCCGAGTGCCGACGCGCGACTCGGCCGAGTGGGCAATCGCCAACTGAACTTCACCATGTTCCAGATCGACGCCAGCCACCGAGCCATCGAACAGCGAGTCGAGCCCGCCGACCGCGGCGGCCATTGGTTCGGCCTTGGCATTCGCCTCGACCGGCAGCGTGGCCGGTTGCTTCGCGGCGGCCCTGGACGCGGATTCGATCGGCTTGGCGTCGTCGATCTTCGCCTTGGGCGACGTCGGCTTGATTCGATCCGTCAGCGATTGAATCGACTTTGTCGCAGTCGGTTTCGCAGGCGTGGTCGCGGGCTTTGTGTCGACGGCGTCAGCAACCGCGTCGGTCTCCTGCGGAGCAACGACCTCGACCGATTGGTTCTTTGACGCGGGCTGCTTGCTTCGCACGCCCGGATTGACTTGCGGCGGCGGGGCGGGAGCATTGGGAATCTCGCGTGGTTCGACCGGCACCGGCACTTCGACCGGCTCGCCTTGCACCACCGGCGGAGGTCCGCCGCAAGCATTCAGCGCTCGCAGCGCCGCGGCACGCACCTGCGGCGAGCTTTCCTTGTAGCAGCCCTGATCGTCCATGCCGAAGGCGACGTCAGCCAGCTTGGCTCGCGACTCAGCATCGCAGCAGGTCTTGGCGCACACGGCGCAGATGTTTCCAGCCGCCTGGGCAAAGGCCTTGGCCGCTTCGAGCCGCACTTCTTCGGTGCAGTCGTCCAGAGCAGCCAACAGCGCTTCTTTCACGCCCGGATAGCAACCGCAGCCGATCGTGGCCAGGTATTTGATGGCCTTGATCTTTTGCTTCTTCAGATCCTCTTCGTTCTTGATCTCGGCCGCGGTCTTGATGGCCGGGTTCTTGGATTGCAGGTTGGCCGGGTCGCCGATGCGGCGCAGCGGCGGCTTGCGTTCGCGCCCCGGACGATTGCCGTTGCGGTTGGTCAGCACGTCACGCATCTTCTGCATGCCGTTGGGAATGCCGAGGCGATTCCACAAGGTGACCGGCGGAGGGACGATGTTCGGCGTCGGTGCCAACCCAAACTGTTGGGCTGCCAGCGGTGCCGAGTTTAAGCATGCGCTCGCCCCGAGTACGCATGCCAGGACGATGCCGTATACGCGGCTCATCGCGCTTCCTCCATGAAGAACGACCAGTCGTTGCAGTTGGTGTCCTCGCTCCGCAAGGCACCCATACTACGGGTGCTTTCGGCAATGCAACTCGGCAAACATCAGTTTCAATAACCTCTAGGCAGCACCGCTACCGCCCGCAGTTTCGGCACATCCGGCAGAGTTTGCGCCGATTGACAGAGCCGCCGATCGACGAGCTGCCGCACCGGGTGCTTTGCCAGCCGATTTCAGTGCTGCGCCGGGATCCGTTCGCCGCGAATGATGTCGTCGAATGTCTGCCGAGCTCGAATCACCTCGGCGCGGCCGCTGGCGATCAACACCTCGGCAGCGAGCGGCTTGGTGTTGTAATTCGATCCCATCACAAAACCGTAGGCGCCGGCCATCTCGATGATCAACAAGTCGCCCACTTCGGCCGCCGGAAGTGGCCGAGTGCACACATAGCCCCCTTCTTGCTGCGTGAAGATATCGCCCGATTCGCAAAGCGGGCCGCCGACCACCACATCCACCGTGGGGCGATGCTCGACCGTGCCGCGAACAAGCGTCAGCGACATCGGATGATGCGCGCCGTACAGAATGGGCCGGGCCAGGTTATTGAACCCGGCATCGACCAGGTAGAAGGTGTTGTTGCCCATCCGCTTCACGGCGCGAATCTCGGTCACCAGGTAGCCGCTCTCGGCCACCAGGTATCGCCCAGGCTCAATCTCCAGGCTCACCGGATGCTCAAACGCCTCTTCCAAGCGCTTGCGCGTTGCATTCCACAGATCAAAATACACTTCGAGATCGACATACGAGTCGCCGGCCTTGTAAGGCGTTGGCAGGCCACCGCCGGCGCTGATAGCAGTGATGCTGCGACCGACGTCGATCGCGAGCTTCTTCATCGCCCCGCAGACCTGCGATAGATGCTCGAGATCGGTGCCCGAGCCGATATGCAGGTGCAGGCCTGAAACGTTCAGGCCGTTGTCGTCGGCCATGCGCAGGCAATCTTCAAGCTGCTCGTGCCAGATGCCGTGCTTCGATTGCTCGCCGCCGGTGTTGGTCTTTTGGCTGTGGCCGTGCCCGAAGCCTGGATTGACGCGCAGCGTAATGTTTCGTCCCGCCGCGCGCACGCCGAGCTGATCGATCATGTCGGGCGAGCCGCAGTTGACGTGGATGTTCTTCTCGATCACCAGGTCGAGCGCATCGCGATCGAAAATGTCGGCGGTGTAGACGATCGGCGGCGGGTCGCCTTCGGGAACATAGCCGGCAGCCATCGCGCGGCGAATTTCGCCGGCGCTCACCGCGTCGACCAGCACCCCATTTCGGCGCAGCAGGTCGAGGATCGCGATATTCGAGCAGGCCTTCTGCGCGTAACGGATATGGTCGAAGGCCTTGAGATCACCGACACGCTGCAAGATTTTTGCCGCATCGTAAAAGAACGTCGGCGTGCCGAATCGTTCGGCCAACTCGCGCACCGAGACGCCGGCGATCTCGTCGCGAACCGTGGAAAAGTGTTCTTCGCCAACCGGACCGTATTGCTGAGATACCGACATATCCGCTCGCAGGAAAGGGCTCGGGTCAAAGGACGCAGTAATTCTATCAGTTTGCAGCGGCGCGCTGTAGGGTCGGCAAGGCGACTGGCCGTGGCGGATGGGCACGCTGCACGTCCCTTCGCCCGGGGTGCGCCAACGGTACATCAATAGACAACCCTGGAGCGGTTCATGAAGGGCGTCGGGCTTGGCTGGCGCGGCGCACGGCAGGCCCGATGTTGCCGAGTGTATCCGCCGCAAAGTTCGCAAAGAGCGTGCGTGGGAAAAACCCTGATGGCTGACTAGGAAGAACGACTAGGTGCAGCCCGCGAACGCCGATCGTTCGCAGCCACCGTCGCGCGTTCGAGGTAAGCTTGCCACAGAGCGGTTCACTCCGGCGATTCAACATCGAGATCAACGCATGAACGAAGCACCCGCGCGGTCGACCCGACCGCTGATCTTGTGCATCGACGACGACCCGGCGATCATTGCCGCGCTACAATCGCGGTTTCTGCCGTACGATTTGGATTTTGCGACCGCGTATTGCGGCGCGCAGGGCATTTGGCGGGCGATCACCGATCGGCCTGACCTGATCGTTACCGATCTGTGCATGCCGAACGGCAACGGCGAGTCGGTCGTCGAGTGCTTGCGAAAACGCGACGACACTCGCGCGATCCCGATCATTGTGTTCACGGGAACGCGACAGCAAGACGCGCGAAGTCGAATGCTCAGCCTGGGAGTCGAGGGGTACGTGCAGAAGCCAGCGGCATTCAATTCGATCCTCAATCTGGCCGAGAAGTTCGTCGCGCTGCGCGCGGCGGCGCGATGATGATCTCGGCGCTAGGGCTGCGAGACCCCGGAGGAATTCGGGAGCGCGCCGGTCGGGGCAGACGCATCGACGCGCTTCGCCGCGGTGCTGTGCACGCCCCGCTCGTCGTCCACGGTCTGAGAACGCAATCGCGACAGCGGACAATCGACACGGAAGCGCGCGTAAGCGTTTCCCAGCGGCAGGACCCGTGGAACTGCCGCAACCAATCGCTGTAACTCGGCAATGTTGCGCACGCCCATTTTCTTAAGCGCGTTGGCCGCGTTGCGAGCAACCGTCTGAATCGATACCACGAAATCGTAAGCGATCTCCTTATTGCTGCGACCTTGCAGCAAGCATTGCAGCACTTGGCTTTCCCGCTCGGTCAGACTTGCGAATCTGCTTTGCAAGTTTTCGGTAAGCATGCGCACAAGTCGCCGTGGTTCGTCCTCCTTCAACGCCGCGTCAACGGCCTCGAACAGTCGCGATTCGGAGATGGGTTCGCCCACGAGATCGACCGCTCCGGAGCGGACCGCAAGGCGTGCTGCCGAGCTGTCGATCGTCCCCGTCACCATCACCGACGGCAGCAATGGTTGATATTCGGACAGTTGCCCTTGGGTTTCGGCGTCAATTCGGCCGGCCATTCGCTCGTCGACCAACAGGCATTGAGGGATGCGTGCGGGCACGAACGGATAATCGCGGAAAAATCGTTCGATCGTGGTCAACTCGACGATGCGTAGCCCTCGCTGCGCCAAGCTCTGACGGATTGACTGCCGCAGCTTGTCGTCGTCGTGCGCGAGGATGATTACAGGAGTCTCGCTCATCTTGCGGTCGTTGGTTGGATGAAAAACTGGCGAACTCCGAAAGCTGCCTGCTCGCAGGAATGCCTGGTACGAAGCGCGCGAAACGTGCGGCGACATGACCGTATTGGCCTTAATCGCACGTCCGTCGAGTGCTGGTGGGTGGAATTACCCATGCGCATCGAATTGCTAACAAATCGGCACGGCTCGATTACACGGCACGGCTTACAGAATTGCGAACAATTCCACCTTTTTAAGGTTCTGATGATCGTTCTGCGAAGCGGGGCGCGACGCATGGGCAACTTTTTAATAAGCGCCGGTGACAACGGATTGTCACAGCATCGGCGAAGACCAGCTCGACCTGCCTCATTGCCGAAGTTTGCTCGGCTTTGCGGTTTTCGACTCGCATGCGCGAAATCGCCGAAGTGAACTTTTAGCGTACTCACCGGACGAGCGGATACCGATCATCAACGCACCAGGTAGATTCTGCTCGTTTTCGGAGGGGCTTCATGTCGACCATCACCGTTTCCAGCCGCTGCAACTCGCCAACGGATCAATCGATCGTGTTCATCGTCGATGACGACCCTGATGTGCGTCATGCGATTGCCGTGTTGATGAGCACGATCAACCTGCCTACGAAGTCCTTCGCGTCGGCCCAGGACTTTCTTGACGCGGTCGATGAACGGCAATCGGGCTGCGTTGTGCTCGACGTGCGGATCCCGGGGATGACCGGCTTGCAACTTCAGCAACGCCTGGTGGAGCGTGGCTCGACGCTGCCCATCATCTTTATTAGCGGCGAGAGTGAGCTGGCGACTGCCGTGTCGGCTATGCGCGCCGGGGCGATCGACTTCATCGCCAAGCCGTTCAGCATGCAGCAGCTGCTCGACCGCGCACAGGAGGCGGTGCAGCTCGATCGTCGACGGCGCAGCATGCAGCGCCAACGGCAAGAAATGCAGGATCGCGTCGCGACCCTGACCGCTCGCCAGCGCGAGGTGATGCAGTTGCTGGCCCAGGGGGAATCGACCAAATCGATCGCGCGCCGTTTGGGGATTTCGCAAAAAACGGTCGACAATCACCGCGCCAAAGTGTTGGAGAAGATGTCGGCCGAAAACGCCGCGCAACTCGCCGCCGAGTTCAGCCATTTTCAGACGCCGGAACGTTAACGCTGCGCAACAACGGGTATAGTCCGGGCGTTTTGCGCGAAATCTGCAACCGACCGGCAAGATTGCTCCGCTCGATCGCGTTATAATGCCGGCAGTGGCGAAGAGTTCATGGCGGGCTCCTGTCACGTGATCGAGGGGAGCTGGAATGAAGTTGCGTATTCGTGGTAATTCTGTCCGTCTGCGTCTCGGGCGCAGCGACGTCGCGCGGTTGCTTGCCGAGCGAATCGTCGAGGAATCGACCCGGTTTGACCCCGCCGGCAGCCAACGCCTGAGTTATGCGATCGAGGCGGACACCCAAACGACCGAGATTACGGCAAGCTTTGCCGGTAGCCGTCTGGTCATCCGCATTCCTGCCGCAACCGTGCAGGCGTGGGGTTCGAGCGAGCAGATTGGCATCGAGGCGGAACAATCGATCGGCTCGGGCGACGCTTTGCGAATTTTGGTGGAAAAGGATTTTGAATGCATCGACGCCCCGGCATTTGAATCGCAGGAAGACGCGTACCCGCATCCTCTGCGCGAGACGGGTTGTTTACCGGCAGCGGGTGTGCGCGATCGAAGCGGTGCGTAAGTCATTCGTGCGAGCTGTCGAGATGAGAGTGGTGCAATGAGCGACATCGATTCGCAAGCCGTGCGGCAAGATCATCGCGACGAGAATAACCCCGATTCGTATCCTGACGATCCGCGCCCCAAACCGATCGCAAACGAGCAAGCTGCGTCGACTCCCGAGTGCGCTCGGCGCACCGACGATGCGCAGTATCCGATGGGTGAGCAGGTGCCCGAGATCCACGAGCGCGACAAAACCGCCGCCGGCTTCCATGCGATCTACGAGACCCTGAAGATTTCGGCACGCGAAGGGCTGATGCGCTCGACGGTTGGCCTGCTGGTGGTGAACAAGAAGGGGGGGTTCGACTGCCCGAGCTGCGCTTGGCCCGATCCCGACGACCATCGTCATCCGGCCGAGTTCTGCGAGAACGGCGCCAAAGCGGTCGCTTGGGAGGCGACCTCGAAGCGGATCGGTCCTGAGTTTTTTGCCGAGCATTCGATCGCCGATCTCGCCGCCCACACCGAAAAGTGGCTTGGCGACCAGGGGCGCCTCACGCATCCCTTGGTGCTACGCCGCGGCAGTCAGCATTACGAAGCGATCAGTTGGCCCGATGCGTTTCAAATGATCGCCGATGAGTTGAACTCGTTGGCGAGTCCCGACGAGGCGATGTTCTACACCTCTGGGCGCGCCAGCAATGAAGCAGCCTTTGTGTATCAGTTGTTCGTGCGCCAGTTCGGCACGAACAACTTGCCCGACTGCTCGAACATGTGCCACGAGTCGAGTGGTTTAGGGTTGAACCGATCGATCGGGATCGGCAAAGGAACCGTGAAGCTTTCGGACTTCGACCTGGCCGACAGCATCTTCGTCATTGGTCAAAACCCTGGCACGAATCATCCGCGGATGCTCACTGCCTTGGAGCACGCGGCGCGCAAGGGATGCAAGATCGTCAGCATCAACCCGCTGCGCGAAACCGGCATGTTGCGGTTCAAGCACCCGCAGTCGCCGATCGACATGTTGGGACGTGGTACGCCGATCGCTAGCCTGTTTTTGCCGGTGAAGATCAACGGCGACGTCGCGGCCCTCAAGGGCATCATGAAAGAAATGCTTGCGATGGACGAGCAGTCGGGGGGCGCGTCTGCCGGAAGTCGCGTGTTCGATCACCAGTTTATTGCCGAAAAGACCGCCGGCTACGAGGCGTTCGTTGCGGATCTGCGGGCCACTGGTTGGGATGACATTCTCGAAAGCTCGGGCTTGACGCGCGCGCAAATCCGCGAGGCCGCCGAGATTGCCGCCAAGAGCGAGCGCATGATCACCTGCTGGGCGATGGGCATCACGCAGCATAAGAACGGCGTCGGCAATGTGCAGACGATCGTGAACTTTAATCTGCTGCGCGGCCAGATCGGCCGGCCGGGGGCCGGAGTGTGTCCCGTCCGAGGACACAGCAACGTCCAGGGCGATCGGACCGTCGGCATTTGGGAGCAGATGAGCGATCGCTTTATGCAAGCGCTCGGCAAAGAGTTCCAGTTCACGCCGCCCGCTAAGCATGGCTACGACACGGTCCACGGCTTGCAAGCGATGCACGAAGGACGCGTGAAGGTGTTCTTCGGCTTGGGCGGAAATTTTCTCAGTGCCGGGCCGGACACCGAGTACTCGGCCGAAGCGTTCCGCCGAACGCGCCTAACCGTGCAGGTCAGCATCAAGCTCAACCGCAATCACCTGATAACCGGCGAACAGGCGCTGATCTTGCCGTGCCGCGGCCGCACGGAGCGCGACGAGCAGGCGGGCGGCGAGCAGTTCGTCAGTTGCGAGAACTCGATGGGCGTGGTGCAGGAAAGCCGCGGCGTGCTTGCCCCGATCAGCCCGCACCTGATGAGCGAAACCCAGATTATCTGCAATGTGGCGGCGGTCACGCTGCGCGGCCGCACGAGCGTCGATTGGCTGGGGCTATGCGCCAATTACGATCGGATTCGCGATCACATCGAGCGCGTGGTTCCCGGCTTCGAAAACTACAACCAGCGCGTGCGCGAGCCGGGCGGGTTCTATCTTCCGAATCCGCCGCGCGACCAGCGCGAGTTCCCGACCGCCAACGGCAAGGCGAACTTCGTCGTGCACCCGATTCCGCACATCGCGCTTGCCCCCGGCGAACTGTTGATGATGAGCCTGCGCAGTCACGACCAGTTCAACACCACGATCTATGCCGAAAACGATCGCTACCGCGGCATCTTCGGCGGTCGGCGGGTAATCTTTTTGAATCCCGACGATCTGCGCGAACTCGGCCTCATCGAGGGGCAGTGGGTCGACCTGACGAGTTGCTTCGAAGGCCAGCGGCGGACCGTGCGGCAGTTCAAAGTGGTGTCGTATGAAATCCCGCGTCGCTGCGCGGCGACCTACTATCCCGAGACGAACCCGCTGGTTGCACTGCGGCACGTGGCCGATGGCAGCAACCAGCCGGTGAGCAAATCGATCGTGATCACGGTCGCCCCCGCTGCCGAGGTGCCCGAGGCGGCGGCACACGTTTGACGCTGCATGGACCTGACCACGCCAACGACGCGCCCCGATCAGCCAGGCAAGCTGCCGCGCTTGCCGAGCACTGTCGACGTGCCGGTGACGAAGGTCAGCGGGTCTACGGAACGCGACGCCGACGATACGCTCGCCCTGGAAGAGCCGCTCGAGATTCGGCTGGCGTTCGACCGCCAGGGAGCGCCGACCCAGCAGAGCATCTCGATCACGATGCGCACACCGGGCGACGACTACGAATTAGCCCTCGGTTTCTTGTTCACCGAAGGCATTGTGCAGCGGGCCGATGATGTGGCCGGCGTGCGCCATTGTGGACCGCCCGTGGGGGCGCAGCAATTGCGCAACGTCGTGCGTGTCGAACTGCGCAGCGGCGTAGCGGTCGATCTCGGCCGGCTGCAAAGGCATTTCTATACCACGTCGAGTTGTGGCGTGTGCGGCAAAGCGTCGATCGATGCTTTGGAGGTGGTGGGCCTTCGTCGCGTAGGGGCCGAATTGTTTCGCGTGTCGACGGAAGTGATCCATCGCCTGCCTGCGGAGCTGCGCCGCGCTCAGGCCGTGTTCGAGCGCACCGGCGGGTTGCATGCCGCGGCATTGTTCGATGCCGCCGGCCAATTGATCGCGCTGCGTGAGGATGTCGGACGGCACAACGCGGTCGATAAGCTCATCGGAAGTCAGTTGCTCGCCGGAAACGTACCCTTGCGCGATCGCTTGCTGCTGGTAAGCGGCCGCGCGAGCTTTGAGTTGGTGCAGAAAGCGGTCGGGGCTGGCATTCCGTTGATGGCGGCGGTCGGCGCCCCGTCCAGTTTGGCGGTCGAATTGGCCCAGCGGTACGGAATGACGCTGCTGGGCTTCGTGCGCGACGATCGCTTTAACGTGTACTGCGGTCGGGACCGAATCATCTCGGAACCTCGCGCATGAGCGCACTGATCGGCGCGTTCTATTCGCGGTCTGCGCTTATGCTCGGGGGCTCTGAAGCCACGGTCGCTGTGGCCAAGGCCATCCGATATTCTTCCGGCGTGTTGCAGTTGATCAGCGACTCAAGCCTTGGATCGACGTCGCGCAATTCGTCGGAATCGATGCGTTGCGTATCGAGTCGCTCGAGCAGCCGGCGCAAGCTGGGTTTCTCTCCATTCAAGCAATCTTCGACGACCCGTCCAATGCCCGCGCGGTACACGCCGGCCAGCGGTTGTTCGATGCCGCCGGCACACGGCACCACACAATCAAACCCGCGCAACAGGCTACGCAATCTCGCCATGAATGCCGGTTGCACGAACGGAAAATCGCAGCCGGTTACGTAGACGGCCGCCGTGTGTGCGCCCAGCGCTTTCAAGCCGGCCGACAAACCGGCCAACGGCCCTGCCTGGGGCCGTTCGTCGCGAACCACTCGAACCGCTCCGGCGAGCGTTGGCAGCGCTTGATCGACTGCCGCCACAACGATGGTTTCGCTCACGGCCTGGCCGACCTGCCGCACGACGCGCTCGAGCAGCGTTTCGCGGCCGAACGGTAAGCAGGCCTTCGATCGGCCCATGCGGCGACTTTCGCCTCCGCACAGCACGAGCGCCGCAAAGTCGCGAGGCAAACTCCCATTCATGCGGTCCATTCTAAGCCGACGAATGCAGCGCTCCTAGGCGCCGTCGTTGTCGCAATGTCCGCAGCGACCTTCAGGCAATTCGTCGCTCTGGAAATAGTCGAGCAGCTTGCGCCAACGGCAAGTCCGCCCCTCGGCGTACTCGATCATTTGCTGCAACCGCAAGCGATCCTGCTCGTGGCGTTGCTGGTACGATTGGCCCGCACGCGCCAGCTCCTCGCGCGAGACGTCGGCGCGCAATACGCGGTAGGTATTTTGCGGTTCGCGCCGCACGAATCCTTGGTTGATCAATAATTCGACAGCCGTTTTGGTGCGGGTCTTCGCAACGGGCGAAACAAGCTGAATGTCTCGCATGGTCGGCAACTTTGCCCGGCCGGCAAAGGTCGCCAGGGCATGGTGCACGTTCACCAGGTCGCTGTCCTCGGGGTAGCGGCGGCCGGCGAAGAACCGTTGCAGCTTTTGATCGTTTGCATCGTACAGCAATGTGCACGCGGCACGCTGGCCATCGCGGCCGGCGCGACCCAGCTCCTGGTAGTAGGCGTCGAGCGTCGCCGGCATGTGATAGTGCATCACAAACCGGATATCGGGCTTGTCGATTCCCAAGCCGAATGCGTTGGTCGCCACGAGCGCGCGGAATTCATTCTGCATGAACCGATTTTGAATGTCGGTCCGGCGGCGGGCGGCCATGCGGCCGTGGTAACTTTCGGCCGCCAGACCTGCGTTCTTAAGGGTCGTCGTGAGCTCCTCGACCGAGCGAACCGTGGCGGTGTATATGATTCCGCTGCCGCTGCCGTGATCGAGCAGCTCGAAGATGCGGGCAATCTTTTCAGCGTCCCCGCGGGCAGGCACCACCGCCAAATCAAGGTTCTCGCGGTAAAAGCCTGTATGCACGATGTCGGCATCGGGCACATGCAGCAGCGTGCGGATGTCGTCGATCACTGCCGGCGTGGCGGTGGCGGTCAGCGCCAGGACCGGGGGATGCGCGAGTTCGTCGATCACGCCCCCCAGGCCGAGATATTCGGGTCGAAAGTCGTGTCCCCATTGACTCACGCAGTGCGCCTCGTCGACTACGAACAGATCGATCAACACCCGGCCGAGCAGCGCGCGGAATTCGGCTTGAGCGAGCTGCTCGGGGGTGGTGTACACGAACTCCACCTCGCCGGCAGCGATCGCTTGTTCGATCGCGCGGCGCTGGCCGGCGGCCAGCGTGCTGTTCACTGCCGCCACGCGCACGCCGCGCTGGCGGAGCGAATCGGTCTGGTCTTTCATCAGCGCGATCAGCGGGCTGACGACGATCGTCATTCCCGCCAGTTCCAGCGCAGGCAACTGGAAGCAAACGCTCTTGCCCGAGCCGGTGGGCATCAGCACCAGCGTGTCTCGGCCGGCAAGTGCTAGGCGCACCGCTTCGATCTGCCCGGGGCGAAAGCTGCGAAAGCCAAAATGCTCGCGCAGCACGCCGCGCAGCTCTTCGGTCGAGACGGTCCGTTCGCGGTGCATGGTGGCCACGCCCGTGTGCGCGGACCTGTGGGGTTAGCGGCGATCGCCAAAACGTTTTGTCGGCAGGTCGAGCGAATTACCTGCTGCGTGCGGTCGAACGTCTTCGGGTTGAGCCCGTCGTGGCGCGGCGTCGTCCGGCGCGTCCGTTGGACGACTTGGCTTGCCCGTTCGTGGCTTGCACGTTGATTTTCTTGGCCAAGCTGGTGAGCTTCTTGTCCGTCGCTCCCTCTTCGTCGAGCGTTTCTTGCAGCAGATCCACGGCTTGGTCCTCGCCCAGCAACTGGGCGTAGGTGCGCAAGCAGCCGTAACCTGCAATCTCGTAGTGCTCAACTCGCTGAGCGGCCGCAATCAACCCGGCATCCTTGACTCCAGGCTTCGCGTCCTGGCTCATCCACTCCTGCCCTTCGGCAATCAAGCCTTGCATCGCTTTGCAGGTGTGCGATTCGGGTCGTATTCCAGAGGCCTTGAACACCTTGTCCAACCGCTCGACGTGGCCTTGCGTCTCGCGCAGGTGCGTTTCAAACGCATTGCGCAGCGCTGCCGACGACGATGCTTCAGCCATCATCGGCAAGGCCTTGAGCAACTGCTGCTCGGCGCTGTAAAGGTCCTCGAGTTCCTTTCGGTACAGGTCGCGCAGCGATTCGAATTCAACCTCGATGCTGCGAAGAGCGCTGCCTCCGAGGGCGTCGGGCACGATCGAGGCGAGGCTTTTTGCCGCTTCGCGACCCATTTTCATGGCTCGATCGACCAGGCCGGTCGATTGCCCACCATTGTTCGATTGTGATTTTCCGTTGCCGCGCGACGATTGATTCGAACGTCGGCCGGATGATTTTGTCTTGGCCATCGATGCGTCTCCAGAAGAAGGTCGGGATATCGCATCCGTAACGCAAATCGCGGGCCGCTGAGAAAATTCGGACCGGAGAGAAGCGAAGCTCGTTCGATCGCTCGTCCCGCTGCTCGGGGTCGATCTCGAACGGCTATCGCCGTACTCGACCGCCGGCAGCGCCGCCGGCCAGGCTTTCGATCTCGGCGCGCGTGCTGAAGTTGAAATCCCCCTCGATCGAATGGGCAAGGCAGCCCGCCGCGACAGCAAACTCGACCGCGGTTTGCGGTGCGGCGAGCTCGGGTGTCAGCAGGGCGAAAATCAGTCCCGCTGCGAACGCATCGCCGGTGCCCAGGCGGTCGATGATTTGCATGATGGCGTAGGGCTGGTATCGGCCCTCCACGACCGGCGCGCGAAACGCCTCGTCCGCTTTGCAAACATACAGCATGCCGCCCCAGCGGGTTTGCGTGGCCGAGATGCTTTCGCGCAGGCTCATCGCCACGTGGGTGAGGCGTGGATAACGCTCGCCCAGCTGCCGCGCGACATCGCCTGGTGGGTCGAGCGCGTCGGCAGCAGCCCGAACGCCCAACAGTTCCGACGCATCGTCGAGGCCGCCGATGAACACGTCGATTTGCGGCAATAGCTCGGCGATCGTTTGCCGGGCGAGTTCGCGCGCGGTTTGTGGCGGCGACCAATTCCATAGCTTGCTGCGATAATTCATGTCCATCGACACGCGCACGCCGCGCCTCGACGCCTCGGCCAATGCCACGCGCGTCACGTGAGCGGCATTGGCCGATAGGGCGGGCGTGATGCCCGTGAAGTGGAACCATGCCGCGCCGTCAAAAATTGCGTTCCAGTCGTATGCGTCGGCGGGCGTGATCGCAACCGAGCTGCCTTGGCGATCATAAACGACCTCGTACGGGCGCTGGTCCACGCCAGATTCGAGAAAGTACAGTCCCAACCGGCCGTTGCCAGTGCGCACCATGTGGCTTGTGTCGACGCCGGTCGACGCCAAATTGGCAATGCAGGCGTCGGCAATCGCATGCTCGGGCAGCGCGGTGACGAATGCCGCCTGGCCGCCGAGCTGCGCAATGTTGACGGCCACCGTCGCCTCGGCGCCGGCAAAAGTCATCTCGAGCGAACCGGGCATTGCTTGTCGGAATCGCTGGAAGCGAGGTGCGGCCAAGCGGCCCATGATCTCGCCAAACGCGACAACGCGGTTCATGCGGCCGCGCCTCGAACACGACGAACCAGCTCGGTCACTTGGCGAGCGTTGTGCGTGATCGTTGCCCAATCGTGGCGTTGCACCAATTCACGCGGCGCGATCCACGAACCGCCAAGCGCCGGAATGCAGCTCTCGTTCAGGTAGCGTTCGGCGTTGGCCAGATCGATGCCGCCCAAGGGAATGAACTTGACGCCCAAGTGCATGTACGGGGCCGCCAGGCTTTTCAGATACGCGAGGCCGCCGCTGGGCTCGCAGGGAAAAAACTTCAATAGCGTGCAGCCGGCTTCGAGCGCCTGCTCGACCTCGCTGGGGGTGCAAATGCCGGGCGCGAACGACAGGCCGACCCGCCGCGCCTGGTCGACCACGCGACGATTCATTCCCGGCGCAACCGCGAATGCCGCTTTGGCCTCGCGGCACTGATCCACCTGCTCGGGAGTCAGCACCGTTCCGACGCCAACCAGTGCTTCGGGAACCTGCGATACGATCTGCCGGATCGCCTCCAGCGCCGTTGCGGTGCGTAGCGTGAGCTCGAGGCAGTCAACGCCCCCGGCCACCAAGGCCCGCGCCAACGGCACGGCATCGGCTGGTTGATCGACGGTGAGAGTTGCGATCACGCCGGCACGGCGAATGCGCGCGGCAAGGTCGTCGGCGAAAGCGGGTGATGTCGCAGGCGGCACGTTGTTTCCAGGCACAAAAAGGTCGCTGTTGGCGACTAGGCGTAAAACCGCAGACTACACGAACGACAACGGTAAGCGCGCCGGTTCCAAAGTATCCAAAACCAGTCGTACCAGCGACGACGGGTCGAGCCGATGTTATCGCACTCGCAATTTGGGCAAAGCAGTTGACCCACTGCCATGCAGACCCTCGCCTTTCGCATGCCTGCTGATTTGCGCGAGTACGCCGTGGTTCGCACGGGCCGGACAGTTACCTAATCGATGGTGCGATGGAATGCCAGCGCCATGATAGTTTTTCTCGTCGCCGGTGCAACAATGAAAGCACAAGCTGAACATGCCGCTGGCATCGGCCCGAACAGCATCGTCTTAGTACGGCACCGCAGACGCGCCATTGACGGCGCGTCCCAAGAAGAATCGTAGTGCTTCCTGCTCCAAGAGAGCGACCGGGCGAACCTGCACGGTGGGGCTGCGGACGGTTCCGCCCACGTGCAGGTTCAGCACGCGGTTCGAAAGCAGTTCGTTGGCCTCGATGATCCAGCCGGCCGGAGTCGTTGCTGCGAGCGGCAGTCGGTTGAGCGCGAAGGTTGCCAGCGGTCCCCCAGCGCCCTGCTGACCGGTCTGTGCGGTCAGTTCCAAGTCGAGCCTTCCCGCAAGACTGACATTGCCGCTGGCAAAAATTCGTGCGCTGCGGCCGGCCAAGGCGAAGCGTCGGATGCGCATGACGCCGCCGGCTAACGTCGCTTGCAAATCGCCCTGGTCGAACTGGGTGCTGGTGCTCAGGCCCGCCGAGAGCAACGGCTGAAGCTGATCGAGCACCGGAATTGTCATCGCTTGGGTGTTACGCAGCTTTGCTCGCATCGTTGCGGTCAGGTCGTCGAGCGAGCGCACGTCGTTGCCGGCAAAGCGAACCTCGCCCGTCAACCGCCCCGTTCCCAAGCGCCCGGTCGAACCGAAGCTGCTTCCCAGCGAGCGGAGGTCAACATTTGTTGCGGTAAGATTTCCTTCGACGCGCGTGGATGTGCCGAGATCGATCTCGGCTCGCCCGGCGATTCGTCCTTGGGCCAACTGGGCGTGCAGATCGCGCACGACCACGTGCGTTCGCAGATCACGCGGGTTCCAGGTCCCTTCCAACGGAATCCGCACGCCACCCAGATGCAAAGCGGCGAGTTTGGCGTCGTTCAATGCAGCGACCGCCTCGAATCGGCAGGGCACACCGAGCCGGGCGCGAAGTTGAAGATCCAAGCGACCGCTGGCTTGCGAAGCCAGCGAGGGCTTTGCGGCAAGCAGCCGCCGCAGATCGAGATTCCGCAGCTCAACCGCGGTAAAGCCGTGGGGGCGGCCGCCGATCTGCTCGCGGCCCAGAATCGTTACCGTGCCCCCGGCTAGATCCCCAGCCAGATTCGTCAACTCGACCGCGTCGGCAGCGATGCGCACGTTTCCTTCGAGCCGATTGGAGAGCAGTTCGTCGGCCCATCGCAGTCCCGACAACACGATCGCACCACTGCCGAGAGGTTGAGTTGGCGCGTTCGGGACCGCGGGCTGTGGACGATAATCGAGCCTGGCGGCCAGCGTTCCCTGCAACCGCGCCAGTTGCGGATTGCGCAGCAGCGGAGCCAAATCGGCCAGCTGCATGTCCGAGATTTCCGCACGGGCGTCGTCGAGCGCAAACTGATGGCTGGCTTGTCGCCAGCCAAGTGTCGCGTCGATCTCGGCTCGTCCGGCCAGCGCGCTGGCTCGGGCCACAAGTGTCAACTTCCCCGACTCGAGATGCAGCTTGCTTTCGAGCGATCCCAACGGCAGATCACCGCGCACCAGCTTCGGCAATCGGAAATTCACGTCCGCGGTCCAAGTGTCGATTTGCTCGACCTTGCCGGCGCCAATGTCGAGGGTCGCCTTGCCGTCGCTCGTAGCGCTCAGGCCTTGGGCGTAGCGTCGCGGTACGAACGGCAATCGCGCCAGATCGATTTCCTGCCAGTGGATTGCGGCCGACGTCGCGTGCTGATCGAGTGCGAGCGGAACGCTCGCGGTCGCGGTTGCGGTGCCGCCGCACAACGAAAGCTCCGCGCGATCGAGCGAGAGATGATCGCCGTCGAAGGCCAACTCGGCCTGCCCGCGGTCGATCGTGACGTTGGCAATGCTCAGCGCGGCGCCCGACGCGGTTGCCGTGCCGCGCAACGCCGTCGGCGCGAGATCGCCGCGCACGTTCGCGTGCGCGCTCAATTGGCCCGACAACGACCCTAGTAGGGCGCCGCTGGGGATCAGCGATCCTAGCGCCGACAAATCGAATTGCGGCAGGTCCGCGACCGCTTCCACCGAATATGGTGATCGCAGGCTGAAGTTCCCCTGGGCCGTGACATTGCCCGCCGGCAAGCGTGCCGACAAACGGTCCAAATGGACCATCGATTCGGCAAGTCGGAGCGCCGCGTCGGCCGCGGCCAGCATTCGACCGCGCATGGCCGCCGTCGCCTGCGCGTTGACTCGACCGGCCCATGCCGCGGGTTCGAGCGAAAAACGGGTCCCCTCCGCCTCGAGGCTTCCCGCGGTGACCAGCGATAGCCCGGCCGGCAGCGTGATGTAGGCCGGGATCGATCGCGCGATATCGATGCCTTGCCATTGGCCGCTGATCGACGCGCGTTCATCGCCTAGCAACGATACTTGTGCCGAGGCGCGCAGGTTCCCACCGTTGAGATCGGCGTCGAGGTTTGCGATGCTTGCGATCCCCGCCGCGAGGCGCACCGCGGCCGCAGCGCGTCGGCTCGTTACCGTCGCTACGTTCAGGTTGGTCAATCCGATGCGCCCTTCCGCCTGCCATGCGGTCAACTCTGTGCCGCGGACCATCGCAACCGCAACATTTGCGGTCCCGTCGGTCGTTCCCGCGACGGCGAGCGGCGCTTTCGCCAACTGTGCAAGCGGCGCCAGCGAAACGCCCTGCCACGATACGGTTCCCCGCGCGAGGCCGGCAGGCAGCAACGGCGCGCTCGCCGCGAAACGAAGCCGACCATCGGCAATCGACGCCGATCCGCCGGTGACCGTGAGCGTGTGCCCGTCGCTGTCCGCCCGCAGGTGGAGCCTCGGGATCGATACTCCAGCGACCAGCACATCAGCCAATTCGACCACGCTGCTGCCGGCCAGTTTTTTGTCTGCCAAGGTTCCGTGCACCGACGCCGAGGCGGTGCCACTGCCCGACAAGGCGACCGATTGATCGAGGCGCAACGCCTCGCGTGCTGACACCAAGTTTGCAACGGTTGCCGTCAATCGAGCCGTCAAGCCATACGGGCTCGCTGCGCCGAGTTGTGCGGTGACCGTCAGTTCGCCGAAATTCGATTGCAGCCGGGCGCGGTCAATTCGCAATGCATTCTCACGGAACTCGAAATCGACGCTGCCCGCAAGGTCGCTGAGGCCTGAAACTTCGACCCCTTTGGCCGTGAGCTGACCACGCGCGCTCCATGCGGCCACCGTTCGCAGCTGATCGACCGGCGCCGACGTTTCGATTTGTCCAGCGAACACGCCCGATTCGATCA
>DASZPI010000029.1:0-3787 GCA_035550355.1 Pirellulales bacterium | reverse complement strand
GCCACGCGCCAGTGCTCGCCCAGCGACGCGAGGGTTTTCTCCAGCAACATGGTCTTGCCGGCGCCGGGGCTCGACACCAGGCTGACGACCCGCACGCCGGCGGCGCGAAAGCGCTCGCGCAGCGCCCGTGCGGTGACATCGTTTTGCTTGAGCACCTTCTGACGCACTTCCACCAATCGCGTCGTCGTCACGTCGGGCAACTCCCGTTATTGCGGCAGTTCAATGGCCACCACTTCCAATTCATTGCCACGCAGCAGCGTTTCGACAGCCGCGCCGCACACGTTGCAGCGACGTTCCCACGCCGACATGCATTCCGTTTCACGATCGCAGGTTGGGCAGGCGACGGTCGCCCGCACCTGTTCAATCAACAGGTGTGATGCCTCGAGCGGCGATCCTTCGCGCGCCAGCTCGAATGCCGACTCGAGGGCCTCAACGACCACGCCCGACAACGCGCCCAAGCGTAAATGCACCGCCAGCACACGATCGGCGCCGTGCCGGCGCGCTTCTTCAGCGCAAGTGTCGATGATGCTCATTGCAATCGATAGCTCGTGCATCGCGCCGGTTCGCTTACATCTGCTTGATGCGCAGGTACCGCTTGAAATCGGGAAACACGGTCCACAGTAGCCAGGCGCCGAACAGCAAGGCTGCCAGACCGCCGAGAAAGCTAGTCTCAGATTTGCGATTCATTGGGTTGCCTCCCTAGATAAATGCCGGCCAACGACCGGTCGCCGATTGTCGAGCTGCCCAGAGTCTGCGTCACCAGTGATTCGATGATCGAAATCGCGCGGTCGATCGCAGCCTGCACTGGGGGACTGAGCCCGAATGCCATTGCATCCGGGCCGTCGGTGTCCGCATCCGCGTCGTTCTCACTTTGGAATTGCAGCGGCTCGCAGCCGACGACCAGCACCCGAGCGCGAATCGAACCGAACGAAGCAGCCATTCGCAGCACGCGCTCGGGGGTAAGATTGTGCATTTCAACCGCCACTCCGCTCGCCGCGATCTCGGCGGGCGTCGGCATCTCGGGCTCGATCAAATACACTGTGCCAGGCGCTGCACCACGCGGTGCAATGTCAACCAGCACCACCAACTCGTAATTCTCGAGAACCGCGCAGGCCAGATCGAACCCGCGGATGCCGAAGTCGACCACGCGCACCTCGTCGGGCAGCGATCGCTGGGCCAGTCGGCGCACAACTTCAACACCGAATGCGTCGTCGCCCAGAAAAATGTTGCCGATCCCTGCAATCAGGATGCGCGGCGTGCTCATGCATCCTCCTCGGGCGCCGAGTTGCCGCGGTCGAGCGGCTCCACATCTTCGGGGTCGAAGAAGAAACGATGCCCAGGCTTGTGTGCCAGGCCCAAGTCGCGCCCCGGATCTTCGTCGATCGTCACGGCCAGGTGGATGCGATTCTCGAAGTCACGCTCGATCGATTCAATCGTCGCGGTGTGCCCGGCCAGGATGATGTCGAACGCGTCGGCCTGGCCCCGTGGTCGCAGGCGCACCCGATCGCCCGGCTTGAGATCGACATCACCTCGGCGGACCGACGCCAATCCGGCGCGACGCTCGAATTCCCAAGGCACATCACCGAACAGGGGCATGGGATTTACTTCGTTGAAGGTTGTACGGGACGCAGCGCGCCGTGCAGAGCGCCAAGTTCCGCGGGATCGAGCGACTCGGTGCGCTCCAGCAATTCCCGGGCACGCGGATCGATCCCGCGAATCGCTGCGCGTTCCTCGTCCGCCAACGTGCGAATCCGCAGGCTGAGAATCTCGTCGATCTCGGTGCCGTCGAACAGGTCGCCGGGGCTTTCGGGGGCGATCTGCGGATAGTCGTACAGGAAGATTGGCGCGGCCAGCATCGTGCTGCGGTCTGCCGCCTCGCCAACCAGCACCGGCCAAAGTCCCTGGTTGCGACAGCCGGCAGCCGCCGCGCGCAATTGCTCGGGGGGATCGATGAGCGAAACAAATTCGGCGCGCGCGGAAACCGACAAAACCAGGTGCGCCGAAGCGAGCGCGCTTGCCAGCGCGCGCTCGCGGTCGGTCGCTGGACCGTCATCGCATGCGGTCGTGTTCGTCACGCGCACGGTCACCTTGCAGGTCGTGGAGTCGATCGGCTCGGCCCGCAAGTCAATCGTTCCATGCAGTGCACCGAGCGTTCGCTCGACCGCGCCAACCGCAACGCCATCGGCGCCCATCAGGGGTACGCTCGTACGGCTTCCAACAAAGCTGAACCAGTGGCTGCGCGGCGAGGCCAGCAATTCGCCGAGCGCGATCGGCTCGACGGTTACGCCCCGCTCAGTCGCTTCCTGCCAGCTTTGCCAGGTTGTGGAATCGACACTGAGTTGATCGACTGGCACGAGACCATCCTGCGCATCGGCCGCATAAACCTGCCGCTCGATGATGTGCAGAAATCGCAACTGCAGCGAAATTTCGGCCGCACAGTCACCGACGATGAGGCATTCGGTTTGGACTGACGAGAGATCGCCGGTCGCGTGGGTCGCGCACCATGCCTGGGGCAACACGCCGCCCAGCGTCCAGCGTTGGCGGTTCTTGACCGAAGCTCGATACGGATAGAGCAGGTACCCCTCGTAGAGCACCGCATCGGCAATGCGATCGATCATCGATGCGCTCATTGCCGCACCTCGACCTCGCCAAGCAGACGCTCGAACACCTGATCCCATTGCGCCAGACCCTGAGCGCGCTTGTATTGCGCCAGCCGCTCGAGCAGCTCGCGATCCAACCGCAGCCACGCGCTGTTAGGAAAGTAATGGTCCATTGTCGCGCGCCATACGGCAATCGGCAGCCGGTACGTGGCTTCGCGCTCCCACGAGATTTGGGTCGCGCGCAAGCCGCCGTCTTCGCCAGCGTAGAAAATGGTGCCGCTGAATAACAAGCACAGCGGCACATCATCTTGGTCGAGGCCCGCAAAGTACTTGGTCGCGGCCACGTTCAGGTCGTAGGAACACGGGACCAGCAAATCGACGACGGTCGTGTTTGCGAACGCCGGAACGACCGACGGCGCCTCGGTCCAAAACAGCGCTTGCAGCGAACGCCCCCAATGCTGCGGCAAGCCAAACAAGTCGAAAAGCTGCAACTGCTCGTGTTCGGTGTAACGGCGGCGTGTTGGCTCGATACGAACCTGCGCGCGCAACAGCACCGACTGAATGTCTACCTTGTGCTCGTCGTGATCGACGATCCGCAGCTTGAATTTCAACGTCGGGGCCGCTGCGAATTCGAGCGGCTCGGCCGAATCGACAGAGAAGTGCAGATCAGGCATGACGCCCTCCGACACGCCGTGACGCCCGCTGATCCAAGCCGTTGAAAAACTCGTCAATCGCGCCCCACACTTGCGGACCGCCTCCCAAACCTCGCCACGACTTGCGAATCAGGCCGACGAGCTGGAAGCAGACGTCAATCGGCACGCGATAGTAGCGGCGGGAGGCGCCGATGCGATGCACCAACAGCGCCTCGACCTCGCGCTCGACGGTTGCCAGGACCGGATTCAGCTCGATCAACCGCCGCCAACACTCAGCCTCCACGTCCGCTTCGACCGCGCCGCCAGGACTGGGATAGGCGGCAACCACGCGCTGTGGATTCTCGCGCTCGACGAAGAACGCCAACTCGATCGGCAATCGGAATTCGTTCCAGGTAGCGTCGTCGAAACGAAAATCGTGCAGCACCGAGGCGTCGCGCGGCACGCGACGAAATCGGCCGCCGGCCTGACCCGGAAACAGGAACGCGCACGCGTCGCAGGCGCACTGCAACTGACGCTCGGCAGGCGCCCAGAGGT
>DASZPI010000028.1:0-3783 GCA_035550355.1 Pirellulales bacterium | reverse complement strand
ACACCTACATCGGCGGCGTCGACCAAGGCAGCTGGCAGCCGTTCCAAACTCCGCCGGCCGAGTTGGACTGGAATTTCTGGCTCGGCCCGGCGCCCTACGCCGAGTATTTTCCGAACCGCTGCCATTATCAGTTCCGCTGGTTCAGCGATTACTCGGGCGGAAAGCTCACCGACTGGGGGGCGCATCACAACGACATCGCCCAATGGGCGCTCGATGCCGACAACAGCGGCCCAGTTGCCGTCCAAGGGCACGGCAAGTTCTACGAGGATGGCCCGCACGACGTGGCATATCAGTTTGATGTTGAGTACGAGTACGCCAACGGCGTCAAGCTCGTCTGCCATTCCGACGGCGACAACGGCGTAAAGTTCACCGGCACCGACGGCTGGGTGTTCGTAACGCGCGACAAGAAAAAATTTGACGCCTCGAACAAGGAACTACTCACGTGGGAGGCGGGATCGGGCGATGTGCAGCTGCCACGCAACGACGGACATCATGCCAACTGGCTCGATTGCATTGCCAGCCGCGAGCGGCCGATCTGCGACGTCGAAGTGGGACATCGCTCGGCAACCGTCTGCCACCTCGGCAACATTGCGATTAAACTCGGCCGCCCGTTGAAGTGGGACCCGTCGCACGAGCGATTCGTCGGCGACGACCAGGCGAATTTGCTGGTTGGCCGGCCGATGCGCGCTCCCTGGCACCTGTAGCAAAACGACTTGTCGAATCACCAACGCAGAGCCCCAAGCCATGGCAGACATGCAGCAACTTGCCACCGAACTGGCGAGCGATGATCAGCGCAAGGCCTATCGCGCGCGGATGGCCTTGACGAAACTGGAATACAGTGCGGGGGGCGCCGATCGATCGGTCGAGCCCAAACAACTTGCGGCTTCCATTGTCGAGGTGCTGGGGGCAATGACGGAGGTGCGCGATCCGAAAAAGCCGAACGAGAAGCCGCGGCTCGCGGCAACGTATCCGTCCGAGGCGCGAAACGAGTTGATTCGCACGCTGGCCGGGGTGGGTGGCGATGCCGCCGTGCCCGCCTTGCGTAAGTCACTCGACGATTTTGATGTGCGCGACATGGCCCGTTGGGCGCTCGATCGAATGACCGCGCCCAGCGCCAGCGATGCCTTGGCCGAAGCTGCAATCAACGGCGTAGGCATCGAGTTCCGCATCGGAGCGATCAACTCGCTGGGTCGCAAGCCAAGCAGTGCCACAGTGCTTGACGCGCTCAAGCGATGCCTCGACGACTACGACCCCGAAACTCGTATTGCCGCAGCCGAAGCACTGGCCAACCACGTTGATGCGTCGCACGACGCATTGATCGCGGGTGCGCTGAAGAACCATCCGGCGACGCGATCGCGCCTGGCGGTACGTGTCGCCCGGGCCCGGCTGCGCTTGGCCGAAGGACTATCGGCACGCGGACAGACTGCCGCGGCGCGAAACGTGTATCAAGCGGTTCTCGCGACGGCGGCGAACGACCCAGGCCAGGAGGCCCAGAAGAAGGCCGCCGAGATTGCCCTGGCGCGTCTCGGCTGAGCTTGGCACCCAAATTGCGGACGGTAGATCGTGGTGAGCTCTTGGGGCGTTCGAATCCACGAGGGTGCCATGAAGTCGTTGTCTTGCGCCATGTTGGTGTTGACTCTAGGTTCGAACGCCTTGGCCCAGTCGACGCCGGGGACGCCCAACGCTCCCTTGTCACGCGACTCGGCAACGGTGCCCGCGCAACCACAGAATCCGAACCTGCCGGGACTTACCCAGCTCGTGAAGATCGAGAATCACAGCGACACTCCGTTCTTCTACAAGCTCGATCGTTCGACGGGTCCCATTTGGACCCGGCTGTATGAGCTCCCTCCCCACACGGCACATATCTTTCCCGTGTCACAAGGCGGGGCCGGGGCGCGCGGCAATCCGTCGCCGATTTCCACGCCGGGTTACCTGTTCATTCACTATCGCATGGCCGGCGGTTGGGTGACGTACCGTTTGCTGGCGAGCAAATCGTACACGTATGCCATCAATGCCGATATGTACGGCGACCTTTCAGAATCACAGCTCGGGCCGCCGACCGTCGCTCCGCCGGGCACCGAGCCGCAACGCCTCGCCCGACTGCGATTCAATCACTGTTTCCAGTGATAGCTGCTGCCGATGCTGACGTGCGCAACACGCGAAACAGGCATATTCGGTCGACCGTGCGCCCGCAGGGTTTCTCCAGGTTCGCTGGTCGGTCTTTAGAAAAACATCGCTTGTGAGCGCACCGCGACTCGCTGCCGATGGTTGATGGTGGCCCGACCGCATTGTCGCACACCCCCCGAAAATGAGAGAGTCTACGATGGTCGTTCGTGCCGTGGTCAGTGATCCGCACGAGGTTCTCGAGCAACTGCAGGACGAATTGCTCGAGCAGCTTGACGAGTTGAATTTTCGAGTCGAACAAGTGCTGGCCGAGCACCTGAAGCAGCACGGCCCGAGCCGGGTGGCGGGCTAGTGGCGATCGAGGCTGCCTGACTTGTAGATGGCGCGCATCAGCCTCAGTCCCAGCACGAGACTGGTGACGCAGCCCAACGCGCCGAACAGCGAGAATTCGTCGATCCAGGGCAGCCACACGACCGGCGGCACGTTTCGACTCCACAGCAGCGTCGAGCCCAGGAAGAGCGCGCTGGTGATCATGCCATACACCAGGCGATTCACCGATGGCTCGAGCCCACGATGCTCGAGGTGAACGTCGAACTTACCGCTTTGAACCTGCTGGAGTATGTCGATCATGCCGCGGGGCAGAATCTCGACAAATCGCTCAAGCTCCGACGCGAATCGCTTGAATTTCCGCAGTCGCCGCGTCGGCGAGTAATGCCGCCACATCATCGTCTTTTGGTATGGCAGGATCACGTCGATCAAGCGGAACTGCGGATCGAGCAGGTGCGAGACGCCGTCGAGCATTACGAGTACCTTGATCAGCATCGCCACGCGGGGCGGGAGCGTGATGCGGTACCGACGGATAATCTCGATCATTTCGCTCAGTGCCGCCGAAATGTCGAGACAATCGACCTGCACCTGCGTGTAATGCCACATGAACTCGGTCACATCCAGGCACAACGACGCTTCGTCGAGCTCGCTGGGAACCTTGCCGACCCGCATGATGATCGAGGTCAGCCGCGTCGCATCCTGCTGCGCCAAACTTAAAAACATCTCCTCCAAGTCTTCGCGTAGTTCGTCGTCGATCCGTCCGACCATGCCATAGTCCAGCAGTCCAATGCGATTATCGGGCAGCACCAGGATGTTTCCCGGGTGCGGATCGGCATGGTACAGGCCGTGCGTAAAGATCATCGCGATGTACAAGTCGGCGCCGCGGCGTGCGATCTCGCGACGATCGGCGCCAGCCGCGGACAGCCGCTCGGTTTCGTTGAGCTTGATTCCTTCGAGGCATTCCATCGTCAGCACGCGCGGCGTCGTGAGCTTCTCGTACGATTTTGGCACGCGGACCCGGTCGTCGCAGGCGAAGTTCGCCTCGAACTGCACCATGGCGCGCTGCTCGCGCGTGAAATCAAACTCGCGCCGCAGCACCCGCTGGAATTCGCTGACGATCGCACGCGGACGATAGATTTCGAACTCGGGCAACTGCTCGGCCAAATGCGCCAGTCCCGCAAGAATATCGAGATCGACGCGCACCTTCTCTTCGATCCCGGCGTGACGCACCTTGACCACAATGCATTCGCCGGTTGGCAGCCGGGCGCGATGTACCTGGCCGATCGACGCGCTGGCCAGCGGACGGTCGTCGAATTGGCTGAATAACTCGGG
>DASZPI010000027.1:0-3733 GCA_035550355.1 Pirellulales bacterium | reverse complement strand
AGGACCGTCAAACCCTGGCCCACGGGCCGATGCGCGCTTGCCGGCATGCGCTGATCCCGCGCCACGACCGTTATTTCGCCGGGTTCTCTCGAATTCCCTGACGTGGGCGCTCGATAAGCACCTTAGAGGCTCCACGCTCGGCCCACGGTGCTGCGCCATGGAATTCAACCGCAATCACTACTTCATTGCTGGACTGGTGCTGCTATTGCTGGGCGTGCAACTGCGCGCGGTCGATTCCTACGTGCTGAACGAAGAAGCGACTCGGATGCTCACGGCGTCGCATTCCGACGGCGGCGCGCGCGTCTCGCAGATCGTCCCGCCGGGCGCGATGCCACACAAAGTGCTGCACCCGCCGATGTGGCTGGGTTATGCCCTGATGTCGATCGGCTCGGTGCTCATCCTGCACGCCCTGGCGATGCCCAAACCGGCTGGATGACGCGGCGCGATCGGCAACGCCCGGCGGCCGGCTCAGGTGGCCACCACGGGGGTCGAGCATTCGGCATGTTCGAGCTCTTCCTCTGCCGCGGCTTCTTCGCTCTCGGCCCGGGCCAGCGCCTCGGCCAATTCGCGCCGGTTCATGATGTAGAACACCACTCCGACCAGCGCGATCACGATCGTGATTACGCGAAACACCAGTGCCACCAACAGCCCCTGGCGTGGGGCCACGGTTTGGCCGGCCGAGACTGCCTGGTACAAAAAGTCGAGCGCCCCTTCAAAGGCCCCGAGGCCGCCTGGTAGCGGCAGCACGCCGGTGGCGAGCGTCATCGGCACGATCACCAAATGCTCGGCAAAGGTGGGCGACGCCCCCGGCAGTCCCAGGGCGATCAGATAGATGCCGATCGTGGTGGCAATGTGCACCGCAAAGCTGTACAAGAGCGCCTGGACCAGGGCCATCGGTCGCCGGCGATAGATCGCCAGCGCCCCGACCATGCGCCGCACCACGTGGGCCAGCTTCTCCGACCACAGCACCTTGGGCACATCGGTCCAGCGCGCCACCACCGGCAGCATCAGCACGGTGAGCCCGGCGGTCATCAACAGCGTCACCAGCAGCGTTGCCTGGCAAATCACGCGGACCTGCGACTGCGGCGACGCAAATGCGCCAAAACCGATGATCGAACACGATGCCAGCAGCAGCAGCGCGTACAAGCCAATGACCCGATCGATGAGCACCGTGGCAACCGCCTCGGCCCGATGGTTGGGCTGTTCGCGCGCCAGCAGAAATGCCTTGATCACATCGCCGCCGACCGCGCCAAACGAGATGAAGTTGAACAGATAGCCCAGAAACCAAAGGCGGAAGGCGTTGCGGGGATCGAAGGGAATGTCCAGCGCGCGCACGAGCACATACCAGCGGACGATCGTCAACAGCGACGAAAACATGCACAGCGCAAACGCCGCTCCCAACAAGCCCCAATGCTTGGGCTCGTCGATCAGACGGCTGAACGTTTCGTCGCGCTGCGCGTCCCACACCAGGTACGCGAGAATCGAAAGCGACACGCCGTACTGAAGCAGGCCGATGCCGAGCTTGCGAATTCGATGACGATCCAAAACGACCGACTCCGCACCGCTTGTGGGGGGACGCCGTCAGAGAAGTCGCAGACGGCATGCCGATTGGTAATCTCGGAAAACTGGCGGAATACTACCGCATGGCCCAAAACACCGGAAGCGATGTTTGACCGCTTCTGGCAGACCAGCGAACGCAGGTGGTGACACGTGCCGAATGTGCGTCAGTTGCCCCGAGATCGACGGTCGAACTTGACACTCGCGAAATCGACTGCTAAGTTGCCTGACTGCCTCGGCAACCCTAGTCGCCACTAGGTGTTGCGATGCCCATGGCCACAAGCCGTTCGCCCTTCGCCGAGTGAACGACCGTGTGCGACCGCGGGGGATTAGCTCAGTTGGGAGAGCGCTTGCATGGCATGCAAGAGGTCAGGGGTTCAAGTCCCCTATCCTCCACTCCGGAACTCGAACGACCACGCGAGTTTCCATTCGACCGCCTATAGCGGTTAAACAGGCTTCGGTCCGAAGGTCGGGTCGCGATCTGCGAAAGCAGGGGGTGGGATTGCTGTCGCCGTTGCGGGCGGCCGATTATTCTGGGTTCGGTGCTGCGAACCTCCCGCTCGGCGCGACGGTTCCGAGGCGTTCGCCGACCACCCGACGCGCTGTGATCACGCTCGTCCAACCGCGTCCCTAACAATCGAGGGCAATGATGGCCAACACCGTGATGCGTATCTTGCTCGGAGTGGTGATCCTGATCGTCTCGGTGGCGGCCGGTTATCGATGGTGGGAGGAACGCCAGGCCAACGCCCTGGTCGACGACGGAAATGCCGCCATCGAAGCGGGCAACGACTTTGCCGCGAAGGCCGGCAAGGCGTTCGAGGAGTTGTTTTCCGAATCGAACCTCGAAGGCTTTCCCGGCAACCGCGACGCGCTGCGCGATCGGGTCAACGAGCTTGCCGGCGAGCTTGCCAAGTCGGCCGAGCAGTTCCGCCTGGCAGTGACGAAGTTCGAAGAGGCCGAATCGCACAATACCGACGAAAAGATCAAGGAATATTGGGGGCTCAAGGCATCGGCCGTGACCAAGCTTGCCGAGTCGAAAGAGGCCTACCGCAATGCGGTGCTCACGTATCTCGACGCGGGCCTGACCGACCGCGAGGCCCTGATCGCCAAGATCAATGCGGCCATGGACGCAGCGTCGAAGCTGGGCAAGGAATACGACGACATGAACGAGCAGGCCGACAAGGTTCAAAAAGAAAACGCGTCGAAATTCAAGAGCAGCTGACAGCGCGTTGGTCGGGCCGCATCGCGGCGCCCCGCGATTGACCACCGGCCTATACCGTTGGCCCATGCCGGCAGCTAAACTGGCGACGCTTCGCCAAGTTCATGCCGGAATCGTATCTCCATGCCGACCGCCGAGACCGCGCCCGCGCTGCGTTCGCCCGCGCACGATCGTTCGATCCGTGCGCGACTGTCGCTGATGATGTTCCTCGAGCTGTTCATCTGGGGCGCCTGGCTGCCGTTGATCTTCGGCTACCTGCCTAGCCTGGGATTCGAGCCGGGCCAGATCGCGTGGATTCTCAACGCGTTTCCGCTGTCGTCGCTGGTCGGCATGTTCTTCAGCAACCAGTTTGCCGATCGCAACTTCGCCGCCGAGCGGTTTCTCGCCGCCAGCCATCTGATCGGCGGCGCCGCGATCTTGGCGCTGGGGTGGGTGACCAGCTTTTGGCCATTCTTTTTGCTGATGCTCGTGCACTGCTTGTGCTACGTGCCGACGATTTCGATCACCAACTCGATCGCGTTTGCGCACCTTAAAGACGCGCAGAAGGATTTTTCGCGCGTGCGCCTATGGGGCACGATCGGCTGGATTGCCGCAAGCTGGCCGTTCGTGTTCATCCTCGTCGATTGGCAGCAGGTGCCGCCGCTTTCCGAATTGGGGTTCGTCTCGTGGCTGGGCACCGCCTTGGCAACCGGTAAGACCGGCGCCGAGTTGCAGCGCGACGTGTCGTGGACGTTCATCACCTCGGGCGTGGCGTCGTTCGTGTTGGCTGCATTCAGCCTGGCGCTGCCGCACACGCCCCCCAAGCCGGCGAAGGCAGGCGGCGAACGCTTCGCCTGGCTCGAAGCGGTCGAGCTGCTGCGGCTGCCGTTCATTCTTGTGCTCTTCGTGGTGACGTTCATCGACGCCGCCGTCCATCAGTGCTACTTCATCTTCACCAACGACTACCTCAAGAGCGTC
>DASZPI010000026.1:0-4082 GCA_035550355.1 Pirellulales bacterium | reverse complement strand
TCGCGGGATACAAATCGGTCGAGAACCGCACCTGGCCAACAAACCACCGCGGCTGGATCGCTGTCCACGCTGGCAGCTCGAAGCGCGGACTGACCGACGACGCCTTGGAGTTCCTCATCGACACGCACTCGCAAATTGCCGACGTGTTGGACGATCCGACAATCACGCCCGAAAAGCTCGACGAACTTGGGTTCGGACTTGGAGCAATCATCGGCGCCGTGGAGATTGTCGGCTGCCTTGAGGTGTACCAACAGCGGCCGTTGGCCAAAGGTGTCGAGGAACTCGGCTATCAGGCTTGGTACGCGAACCGCCGGCTCGACATTCCGCACGAACGCTGGTGCGACGACGGCTATTACGCGTGGCTGCTCGGACAAGCCGTGAAGTTCAAAGCACCGATCAAATGCCCGGGCCGCGTCAGCCTGTGGCGGCTCGGGCCCGACCTGGAACGCGCGGTGGCCGATGCGATGGCTGCGGCTAGCTGCTCGCCGGCGTAAACGGCATGCGCGGCGGGGCGGTTTGCCACATCAGCGCTACCTCGTCCGGCGTCAGGCCGTAGGCCTCGTTCACCAGGTCGCTCAGCCGGCGTTCCAAAGCCAACGCCTCAGCAGCCTGGGCGCGGGCTGGTTCGATCGTGCGGGCGTGCTCGTCGCGCAGGCTTTTCAATGCCGCGGCCGACAACGGGTTTTTCTTGCCGCGTATCCGCTTCACTTCGGCCACAAATGCGTCGGAGTCGAGGTCGGCCGGCGATTGTAGCTTCAGGCTCGGCTTCTCGACTGAGTGCTCGACGCGCAGCCAGTCGAGCAACGTCCGCCGCAATTCGTGCTGTGCTTCGGCAGACTCAATCAGACGCGCGACAATAGACTCGCCTGCCGATCGTTGCCGATCGGACGGCCGCGGTATCGGCATTGTTTGCACGTAATCCTTGATAAAACGCAATGCTTCGTCCTTGCCATGCATTGCCGTTCGCCACGAAAACCACCACGTAATCGGCGCGTTTGCGACGGCCAGAATCCATGCGTCTTCGCGTGGCAAAATGTAAGCCGTGTTGTTACAGAGCGTCCCCCTCCGATCGAGTCCCCAATCTGCTCGCCAGGTGATTTCGGGATACATTATTTTCGGGCGGTCGAACTCAGCCCAGTAGGCGCACGATCGAAGTTCCCACCAGTACCGGCCTTGGTCCTGCCGCTTCTGCAACTCGTCACGGTATCGGAGCGCACGATCATGAAGCGCGGGATACGTTCGCTTAAATACCGCTTCAGCGTTGCCGCCGGCGTCCGCCCAAGGCCAGGCGTAATTGTCGCTTGATCGTAAAACGATCATCCACAATCCGGCCCAATCGGCGGCCCAACGGGTAAAATCTTGTCCTCGATAAAATGGCTTGAGGACTTCTAAGCAACTCGGATCGGCCGATATAATCGCGTCCCTCGTCGCCGTATCGACCAGGAACGCATCGTTGTAGCCCGTTTTGATTCCGACCAGCGGTTTTGCGCCCGCAATTTCCGCGAGCGGTACGCCCGCTGCCCGAATCTTCGCCATTAGCTTTGTCACGCCGCCCGGCTCTAGCTGCCAAGTGTCGGCACCGAGTTGCTGCAACGGCAGTTCTACGCCTTCCGCTTCAATCTGCCGGCTCAGGTCGTCGATGCGCAACTGGTCGCGCGGAATCGAACACAACCGCGCGCTGCTGGGCTTCGGCGCCGCGGTCGGCTTGCGCGCCACGATGATCGACGGGAACACGTCCGCATCCTCGAAAATCTGCTTGGCATGCCCAAAGTCCACAACCGATTCGACCCATGCGGCTTCGGCGAACAGCCGGCGCAGCGGTTCGCCGTAGCCCGATTTCATCCACTTGTTCGTAACAATCATCGACAACAGGCCGCCGGGCTTCAGCAGGCGCAAGCCGAGCTCGTAAAAGTACACGTACAGGTCGGCCATGCCGTGATATGCGCGATAGTTGGCTTCCAGGTACGGCTTGTAGTCGCTGAGCCACTCTTGCCGCACGTACGGCGGGTTGCCCACCACCACGTCGAACCCGCCTTGCTTAAACACTTCAGGAAATGCCGCCTGCCAATCGAGCGCCTTGGGGTGAATCGTGGCGTCGGCCACCACGCTGTTGCCCACGCGGATCGAATGGTCGAGGCTGGTAAGCACCTTGCCGCGCTCGGCGGTTTTGATCCACAAGCTGAGCCGGCAGATTTCGATGGCCTCTTCGTTCAGGTCCACGCCGTACAGGTTGTGTTCGAGAATGCGCTTGTCGAGGTCGAACAGCGATTTGTGCCCGCGTAGCTCCAACAGCCGATCGTTCGAGCGTTCGTACGTGGCGTGCAACTGGTCGAAAGCTTCGATCAGAAACGCTCCGCTGCCGCACGCGGGGTCGAGCAGGCGGATCGTCGTCAACTGGTCCTGCCAGGCTTCCCAGAATCTGACCAGTCCGGCCCGGGCCGGCTTGGTGAGCTTGTCGAGCCGGTAGACGCGCGGATCGGCCAGCGCCGCTTTCGCCGCCCCCTTGGCGGCCTGCTCGTGCTCGGCGCGTAGTTGCTCGAACCGATCGCGCAGCACGCCGCCAAGCGCTTGCTCAACGATGTACCGCGTGATGAACGCCGGCGTGTAGAACGCCCCTTCTTTTTTGCGGCGGGTTTTGTGCTTTTCGATGCCGACCGGCTCGGCCAGGCCGTCCAACTCGTTGCGCAGGCGTTCGAGGTCGGTAATCGACTGCTCGAAGATATGTCCGAGAATATCGACGTCGATGGTTTTGGCCTGCCGGCTCGAAACGTCGCCGCGGCCGGCGCCAACAGGCTTGTAGTCGAACTCGCCCAGCTCGCGGAAATAACCGCACACCTGGTCGGACACGTTGAGCGTGTCGAGTACCGCGTCGTCGGCAAACAAGCCGCCGTTATAGGCATGAATGCCCAGCGCCGCGTTGCCGCGATTGATGGCCGCGAACAGCCCGCGGAAATTCTCGTAGATCGGACGTGGGTGGTACGGGTCGCGGTGCTCGTAGGCCTTGCGGATTGTTTCGGCCGGCAACAGGCCGCGATCTTCGCTGAACGCCACGAACAGCACGCGGTCGAGCAGCTTTTGCGTACTGGCCAGCACGCCGTGGCGGGGTACCTCGGGATTGTCGCGGCTGAGCTGCTCGAACGCATCCTGCCGCATGTTGGCATAGTTGACGTAGAACTCGCGCGTCAGCTCGCGCCCGACTTTCTCGCTTTCGGCCAGCAAGCTGTAGAAGTGGCATTGCCCAACGGTCGGCACCACGCGCTCGGCGCCCAGCAGGAACAGAAAACGGCGTAGCGCGGCCTCGTCGTCGGCAAGCTGTTCGGTATCGAAGCGCTCGTAGGTCTGCTGATTCGATCCTTTGTGATAGAGGCGCGTTTGCCGAACGGACGTAACGATGATCCAATCGCAGGGCAGATTGATGGCGTAGCGGTAGCCCTGATCGACGGCCGATAAGCGCCGGCCGGCATAGGGGCGTTCCAGCGGGTCGCGCGGACCTTTGCCCTCGAGCGCGACGACGTAGCGGCGGTGGCCGTTAAAGTCGCCGAGAACGGCGTCGGCAAATTCCCCATCGGCCTCGACGTGGTGCTCGAACGCGATGGTGTAGCGATCGTGCCCGGCCGGGCCGCGGTAGCCGAGCACGTCGATAAACACGTCGGCCAGGAAGTGCGGCAGAATCTCTTGCTCGCCGAAGCGGTCGAGCCGGCCCGACGATACTTCGCCGGCCCAGTGCGCGAGCTTCGAGCGATCGACGTTCGGTGGCTGGAATGCCGCGAGGTGCGAGCGCAGCACGTCGGGCCGAAACAGAGGCTTGGCTTCAACGGGCATAGTGCGAGCGCGGCGAGTGCCGCGGCGGTGTGCTAGGACGGAGTACGCGACGCGAGCAGTGTACTTGCTCGCGGCCGGGCGTTCGACGGGGGGCGATAATTGATCTTGCCGCTCCGCAGTAGACCGTCAGGTGGGATCGGTGTCGGCCGGCTGCTGGGTGCTTGCCGGCGGCGCTCCATCGGGCGTGGCCTTGTTGGCTTCGATGAATCGCTCGACTGCCCTTGTTGCACGGTCCATCCAATCGTCGTCCATGTCAGCGT
>DASZPI010000025.1:0-2122 GCA_035550355.1 Pirellulales bacterium | reverse complement strand
CTCAGAATGTAGGCTTTCGTGGCAAAATACACGGCCAGCAGCGGCCCCGGTTGAAAAGCGGCCGTCGACGCGACGTTGAGAATCCAGCCGCGGCGTCGCTCGATCATGCCGGGCAATAGCCCGCGGGACAGCTCGGTCAGGCAGGTCACGTTGAGCTGAATCGTCTGCCGATGCAACTCCCAATCGGCGTTGACGAACGGGCCGAACACGGCGGTTCCGGCGTTGTTCACGAGTGCGTCGATCTGGATGCCGCGCTGTTGCAAGTTCTCGACAAGCTCGGCAGCGGCGTTGAGTCGAGCAAGATCGCTGACGATCACGTGCACCGGTTGGCCGGAGACGGGACGCAGTTCGCCGGCGAGCGCTTCGAGCGCGTCGGCACGGCGCGCGACGAGGACCAACTCCCAACGATCGCGGGCAAAGAGCCGCGCCAGCTCGAGCCCGATGCCACTCGACGCACCGGTGATCAGCGCCGCCCCATAAACGTCACGCATACGTCCCTTTCGCGCGTTCGCGATCACCATCGACTGCACAACACGACAGCGCGCGGAGCGCGAATACACGGAACGACCGATGCCTTGGGCTTAGCGATACGGCGACCAGTTGCCGCCGTTCCGTTGCGGGGCTGCGAGGTCGGGGCCTGGAGCGTCGGGATCGGTGAGAATCACGCGCGGCGACGGTTGCTGCTGGTTCCAGCGCTCGGCGTTGTTGGCCATCATCGGTTGTGACATGGGAGTGGTTCGCATCGGCGCCGGCGCCGCCATGCGCGGGGTCGGCCGGGTGGATCGCGTCCATTGTTGAGCACGCGGTTGCGCCACGGGGTACTGCGGCGGCGCGGCCGGCAGGTCGATCGTGATCGGCGCTTCGGCGTCGAGCTTCGTGCCGTCGCCCTTCATGCAGCGAATATGCGCGACGAGTTGACTGTGCTTGGGCGGGGCGGTTGGCCAACGCAGATCGAAGCGCCAGCCTTTGCCGTCAGGCGACGAGCGCCAGCGATCCGCAATCTCGCTCTCGGTAAAATCCCAGCGTGCCACGCGGCTGGCTTCGCCGACCAGGGCCGGGTCCATGACGACGATCGACATTTGCGTGGGCGTGTCGCTCGGCTTGCCGTTCACCCCGCGCGGCTCGATCAGCACGGTCACGCCGTCGTCGCCCGGCCGCTCGTCGACGGCGTAACCACGCGTGACGCGCGGATTGACGCCGATGCCGGTGATTTCGCCGGGAACCGATGGTTCCGGAATGACGGGCTCGGCCGCTCGCGGCGAGGCGCTGGCCAATTGCAAATCGATGCCCGGCGGCTGGGCCGGCGGAACCGCCGTCGACGATCCACGCACCGCCGGCAGCTCGCCGTCGGGAATGCCGGGATCGGGAGGCTGGATTTCGGGCGGAGCGCGGAACGGCGGCGCCTGTTCGGGCAGCTCGATCACTGGCGGCGTGAACGTGTCGCCGCCGGCACCACGCCGCGCCGGGATTTCCTCGATGCGCCGCATACTCGGAGCGGACGATGCCGGCGATGGTTCGGCGATCGTCGTTTGGTTGATCGGGCCGCTGCCGCACTGCGCCGCCTCGAGCAGCGCCTGGTACTCGGCAAGCTTGCTCTCGAGCGCAAAGATTTGATCTTCCTGCCGGCGCAGATCGCGCTCGAGCAGTTCCTGCGCAGCATTGTTTCGGCAGCCGGTGGCCAACAAGCCGACCGACGCGACGAGAAGGGGCCAGTACGATTTCATCGTAGCCTCGCTATCCTTAGCGACTGTCCCCCCGGACAATTCACCGCAACGATTTTCAAGCTTTTCGGCCGGCAACGCTCCCTGCTGCCGGCCTTCGATCCTGCTGTCTGACTAGTCTTTCCTCACGACCGGCTGCGTGGGCCGATCGATGCGCTCGACCACGCGGTCGATCAGTCGATACTCGAGCGCTTCCTCGGCCGACATAAAACGATCGCGGTCGGTATCTTTCTCGATCTTGTCCAACGGATGCCCTGTGTGCTTGAGCAGGATGCCGTTGAGCTTGTCCTTGATCTTTCGGAACTCCTTGGCGTGAATCATGATCTCTTCGGCGGTCCCTTCCATGCCGGCCAGCGGCTGGTGGATCATGATGCGGGCGTTGGGCAAGGCATGTCGCTTGC
>DASZPI010000024.1:0-1790 GCA_035550355.1 Pirellulales bacterium | reverse complement strand
ATGAAGTGAGTCAGGCGCCATTCAATTTTGGACCGCGTTTGGGCCTGGCGTACAAGGTGACGGATCGGGCCGTGGTGCGTGCAGGCTACGGAATATTTTATGGCGGCCTTAGCCCGATCGGTTACGGTCCCAACCCCGGCGCCGACTTTCCATTCCTGCCAACGTCAAACTTCAGTGGGGGTTCGTGTACATCGCCTGCAAATTGCCCTGTTGCAACATCGAACCTAGGCAATCCGATCACGTTTGAAACGGGTTTCAACGACGTTCTGAGCACAGGCATCATCGCAGGCGTCACGGGCGTCACCGTGAATGGAACCGCAGTGGATACGAAGCAGGCTTACTCGGAAAATTACAATCTCAGCGTGCAGTATTCAGTAACAAACGACATGGCAGCCACTCTTGGATACGTGGGCACTCAGTCCCACCATCAGGAGGGAGGCTACAACATTAACAACACATACACCGTCTTGAAGACAGGTTCGGTCACGAACTGTACGACTGCTAATCAAGCGACCTGCTCACTGACGGAGCCGTTCCCTTTCCTCGGGAACATGTCAATAGCGAGCTTTTATGGCCAGAGTGCCTACAACTCGCTTCAAGGCACCCTCACGAAGCGCGCCGCGAAAGGCTTCACGTTTGCCGCGAATTACACCTGGTCGCATCAAATGTCTATTGGCTCACCCAGCAGTCCGATTTTGCTGGCTCTTGGGATGACCAAAGTCGCCGCCTCGGGAAGCATGTCAAATCGTTTAACCTTCAACGGTAATTACCAATTGCCATTTGGAAAAGGGCAGAAATTTGTAAACAATTCGCGGCTTTTTGACTACGTGATCGGTGGATGGGCGTCGAGCCTCACCGTCGTTGCCCAAAACGGCAGTCCGTTCTCGATTGGAACCGCGTCCATCAACAATAAGGCCGGCACGCCCAACTGGCAAGCGCCCGTGGGAGCCTCGCCACCGGCGGTGCAAGTGGGGAATCCCTTTGCAGGGGGAGGTACGCCCCCTACGGAGAATCCCATCACCACATCGTGCCCGGCAGCCGTTCACACACGGCAACATTGGTACAATCCGTGCGCGTTTGCAGATCCAGCATCTGCCAATGGCCTCAATGTTCCCGCGGGCGGACTCACGGGATCGGCGGCGCTTCCGTATTTCGGAGCCTTTAAGTCTCCTCAGGTTTACGGCCCCGGGTACTATCGTGTGAATCTTTCGGTCTTCAAGGATTTCACGATTCGCGAAGACAAGAGGATCGAATTCCGCACCGATGCCTTCAACCTGTTTAATCATCCCTCATGGGCGAATCCTTCAAGCGGGATGACGGCGTCAGCTGGTCAGATCACCGCTCCGGTTGCGTTCCAGGCGAACACGCCGGATGCACGATTCTTCCAGTTCTCGCTGAAGCTACTCTTCTAGGCGCTCATTTCTGCCCGACCGGCAAGCCTTTCGCTTGCCGGTCGGTTTTTGTTTTTGGCGCGTGGAGTATTATCAGTTGCTCGCTCGCGAAAAGATTCGCCAATGGTCTGGGCCGATGGGAAATGTCCACATCGCTTCTCGAGAGAAGTCGGAAGCCATTTCGAATAGTCGGCGTGACTTCTTGCGTGTGGCGACAAAACTCAGCGCGGCAAGCGCTTTGTCCGCCTTCGCCCCGCTGCGGGCTCTGGCCGCGCAGCCGGCGAGGAAGGTTGTGGTGGTCACCTTCGGGGGCGGCGCGCGCGATGAGGAAACATTCGCTCCCGACGGGCAAAAAAACATTCCGCATCTCCTAAACGAACTGATTCCACAAGCCACATT
>DASZPI010000023.1:0-4719 GCA_035550355.1 Pirellulales bacterium | reverse complement strand
CCGGCGCGAATATCGTCGGCCGTGTAGTTGAACCGCCGCAGGTCGTCGCTCGGCAGATAAACTCGTCCCAGCGCAGCGTCCTCTTTCAGATCGCGCAAAATATTCGTCATCTGGAATGCGATCCCCGAACAGTCGGCGGCTTCGAGCGCTGCCTGGTCGCCGCTGAAGCCCCAGATGTGAATGCAGGCCAGACCCACGGCCGAGGCAACGCGTCGGCAGTATTCACAAAGCTGGCCGAACGTTTCGTACACTCGCTCATCAAGATCCATCAACACGCCGTCGATCACGTCGTGCAAATAAACCAACGGCACGCGGTATTGCCGCAGCGTATCGGCCAGCGCCGGCAGCAAGGGCGAATCGAACTCGCCGGCCAACGACCGATCGAGCGACTGCCGCCAGCGTTGCAAAGATTCGCGACGCTCGGCGATCGGAGCATCGCAGTCGCCCAAATCATCGGTTTGGCGTAGAAATGCATACAGCGCGTACATGGCGCGTCGCTTCGCGCGCGGCAGCACAAGAAACGAGTAGTAGAAATTCCTCGCCGTGCGGCGCGTGAGCCGTTTGCAGGCGCGGTAACTCGTCTCGACGCTGACGGTCACGCGCAGAACCTCCGAATGAGATAGCCGAGGAGCAATCCGCACTGCTCGCGTCGACCGACGATTGGGCGCGTGGTCCACACGTCGTAGTCGAGGTTTCGGATGTGCTGGAGGATTCGGAGACCGCCGTGAACGAACAACCAAACATCGCCTGCTAGCCAGCGCGGCACGCGCGCGACCAGGGGCAGGCCCGAGCGCAGGTATTGCTCGGCACGATCAACTTCGAACGTCAGCGCCTCGCGAAACTGCGGGTTGAATACGCGCCCCGCGAGCATGGCGTCGGTGTAGCCAAATTGCTGGCGCGTACTGCGGGGAAAATACACTCGGCCGCGGTCGAAATCGCGCGCTACGTCTTGCCAGAAATTTGCCAGTTGCAAACCGGTGCAAATCGAGTCGGCGAGAGCGACGTTCTCGAGCGCGCAGGCATGTCCCAAGTACAGCACCAGCCTGCCGACGGGATTTGCCGACCGACGACAATACTCGAGCAGCTCATCGAATGTCTCGTAGCGGGTGCTGCGTTGGTCTTGCCGGAACGCATCGAGCAAGTCGAGAAACGGCTCGATGGGAATTGCGAACTCGCCGATCGTTTCAGACAACGCGACGAAAACCGGATGGTCGGCCCGGCCTACATAACACTCTTGCAGTTGACGTTGCCAATCGTCGAGCAACGTCAGGCTTTGCTGCGGGTCGCCGGTCTCGTCAGCCAGATCGTCGGCAATCCGACAATAGGCGTAAATCGCGTAGAAGTGCGGACGAATCTTTCGTGGCAGCAACCAACTGGCGACTGTGAAATTCTCATAGTGCGACCGTGCCAGGCGACGGCAATATTCGCGACTTTCGGCAAGCGAAGGACGCGATTCAGCAGGCTGCAGCGATCGTTCGATCGTGGTCATCGGCCACGGAGCGGGGTACTCAAGGATGCGAGCGGCCATTATGATAGGCTACATGAGCACCGCGACCAATCGCATGCGAATTCTCCTGGCCAGCCCGCGCGGATTTTGTGCCGGGGTGAACATGGCCATCGAGAGCCTGGAGCTGGCCCTGCGGCTGCATGGCACGCCGCTGTACGTCTATCACGAAATCGTTCACAACAAGTACGTTGTCGACCATTTTCGCCGCCGCGGCGTGGTGTTCGTCGATTCGTTGGACGAAGTGCCCCACGGCGCCGTGCTGTTGTATTCGGCCCATGGCGTGTCGCCCGAAATCAGGCAGATCTCGGCCGAGCGGAACCTGCGCACGATCGATGCCACCTGCCCGTTGGTCACTAAAGTGCATCTCGAAGCGATCCGCTACGCTCAAACGGGTTATACGATCGTGCTCATCGGCCATGAAGGACACGACGAGGTGATCGGCACGATGGGCGAGGCCCCCGAAGCAATGGTGCTCGTCGAGACTCCCGAAGATGTCGACCGCTTGGAGATCGCCGACGGCACAAAGCTGGCTTACCTGACGCAAACGACGCTGTCGGTCGATGACGCAAACCGCATTATCGCCCGCCTGCGGCAGAGATTTCCACACATCGCGAACCCGCCGAAAGAAGATATCTGCTATGCCACGCAGAACCGGCAAGAGGCGGTGCAAGTGCTCTCGCGCCAGGCCGACGTAGTATTGGTGCTCGGCAGCCGCAACAGCTCGAATAGTCAACGCTTGGCCGAGATCTCGCGCGACAACAAGGTGCCGGCGCACCTGATCGACGGCTCGAACGACATTGACCTGGCTTGGTTCCGCGGCGACGAAACGGTGTTGGTAACCGCCGGCGCCAGCGCTCCGGAACTGGTTGTCGAAGACGTCGTTGAATTCTTACGAAAGCGGTTCGATGCCACGGTCGAGCACCTTTCGGTGCGCGAAGAAGAAGTCCACTTTCCGTTGCCGCGCGAACTGCGGGCGATCGCCGCCGCGCATCAACCCGATGCCGACAGCCTGGTTGCAGCCGGCGCGAAGGGCGCTTAGCTGCGACGCGCCGCGAGCGCTCGCTAGCGCGTCGCGGCTAAACGCCGGGCTCTAACTCTGAATGTAGCTCTTCAGGTAATGATTCTCGACAATCGTCTGGTGGTGCTGCGCCTTGACCAGGTCGCCGATCGAGATCATCCCCAATAGGCGATGCTCTTCGTCGAGCACCGGCAGATGGCGGATGCGATGGTCGGTCATCACTCCCATGATGTATTCAATGGAATTTTCGGGAGTGCCGGTCACCAGGTCGACGGTCATGTAATCGCTGATCGGGATATCCGCGATCGAACCATTTCGCTCGGCGCAGGCGCGGAGAATATCTCGTTCGGTAATGATGCCGACGATGCCACGTCCACAATCGGCGTCGGCACAAACGAGCAACGCGCCGCAACGATGTTCCATCATCGAGCGGACCACGTCGCCCAACGTCGCTTGAGGCCTGATGGCGTACACCTCCGAGCCCTTCAAGCGCAAGATATCTTGCAAGATCATGGCGTGTCCCCTTGCGTGATAAGTGCAGAATTGCAATCGACGAGAGACGAGCGACAGTCGCAGCTTAGTGAATCACGCGCCGTCGAGTCAAAAAAATTCTACGTCGTTTGACCGCGATCCGGTGACTGCGTGACCGGTTTCACAATGTGTCGCGCACTGGCATCGGGCTCGTGAATAAAATCACACGCTACCGCGCGGGCAGCTCAGCGGCTTGCAGCCTGCGGAACGACAGGTCGGTCGTCGGATCGTGGCCTTGAATCATCAGCGTACCGGCAGCCGTGCGCAGCCCCTTGCGCGGATTGGGATCGGGCGGCCGCGTGTCGGTCCAGTCGCTAACCTGCGTGCCATTGACCCAACAGGCCATGTGCGCCCCGGCGGCGATCAAGGTCATGTCGAACCACTGGAAATCGTCGGCCATAACCTGGCGCGCATCTTGGCGACGATAGAACCCGCCGGTGCCGCAATCGATGGGCTTCGTTCGATCGCCATCCTTGTAGCCGTTCTGAATCTGGCACTCATAGCCGTTCATCGTCTCGCCGGGAATGCAGCGGAAGAACACGCCCGAGTTCAAATGCTTGCCGTTGGAAAATACCTCGAGCTGAAGTACAAAGTCGCCGTACTCGCCGGCGCTCTCCAACTGTCCGCGACCGTCCTTGACGTTCAGCTCGCCCGCGGGAGTGACCGAGAACACACTCTTCATGTCGGGGTAGGTCTTCCACCCAGCCAAGTCGCGGCCGTTGAAGATCGACTTCAGCCCCAACGGCTTAAGTTTCACGTTGCGGAATTCGATTTTGCCGGCGCGAAACTGCAAACCGATCTTGCCTCGCCCCAATGGCTTCGCATCGGAGTAATCGAGCACGCGCCGTCCGTCGAGTTCGACGGTGAAGTGCCCCCCCTCGGCACGCACATCGAATGTTTGCCAGTCGGTGCTCAGCCGGTAATCACTTGCCTTCTGCCGCTCAACAAAGCTGCCGGTCGGAAACGGGCTGATCTGTTCGTCGGCAATGTTCAACTCGTAGCAATCGATCGCGGCACTTTTCGGCTGATCGGGATTGCGCAGGAAAACGCCGCTGTTGGTCTCGGGGGTTGCGCGAAAATCGACCCTCAACTGGAAGTCGCCGAACTCGCTGGTGGTATTCAGAAAACCCGGCGAACCTGTGCTAGCCGAAATCACGCCGTCGGCGACCTTCCAATCGGCATCGCTGGTCGGCTGCCAGCCGTACAACGTCTCGCCGTCGAACAACAGAATCCAACCGTCGGCCAATTCCTGCGGCGAAAGCTGGTTCAGCTCAGCCGCGGCGACCGGTGCGCCAAGCAGACACAACACGACAAGCAGACGAACGATCGACATGGGATGCGGCTCCGGGGCAGGGGGGTCGCTTCAGAGTACTTGGCCGGCATCGCTTCGCAAGCGGTCAGCGCGATTCGGCCGGCCGAATTTCGAGCAGAACGTCCGACCAGGCCGCGCCAGCCTGGTCGTCCAGCGGTGCAAGATCGAGCGTCAGCAGGTTGCGCTCGGCAACGTGCGCGGTGATCGGCAGCGCGATCGTGGTGTCCGGCCGACTGCACTCCAGCGGCGAATCGTTCAGCACAATCGCCTTGACACCGCGTGCCTCGGCAACGATTAGCCAAAGCTGGTCGCCCACGCCCAGGCCGGTGGGGCAATGGAAGTAACGCCGCA
>DASZPI010000022.1:0-1796 GCA_035550355.1 Pirellulales bacterium | reverse complement strand
ATCCCATTCGCGTCGGCATGGGCGAGTTTCCATTGCTGCCCAACGGCAAGCCGTGGCAGACGCGCGTGTTATTCCGCAATGCACCGTTTGGATTGAATCCGAAGGAAACGACGATCGCGGATGTGCTCCGCTCCGTCGGCTACACCACCATGTGCATCGGCAAGTGGCACTTGGGTGACCAAAAGCCCTTCCTTCCGACCAGCCACGGTTTCGATTCGTATTTCGGGCTGCTCTACACCCCGGACATGCCGCCTTTGGATTTCGTGCAGAACGATCACATCGCCGAGCACAACATCGATCTGTCGATGGTCGAGCAGCGCTACACGCAACTGGCGCTGAAATTCATTACCGACAACAAGGATAAGCCATTTTTCCTGTTCATGTCCCACACGTATCCGCACGTTCCCTTGTCGGCATCAAAGAATTTCCGCGGCAAGTCGCCACGCGGGCTCTACGGCGATGCATGCCAGGAAATCGACTGGAGCACCGGCCAGATCCTGGATCGGCTTAAGGAGCTGAAGCTCGACGATGACACGCTGGTGATATACACCTCCGACAACGGGCCATGGCTGGTCAAAGGTGAGGCCGGCGGCAGCGCGTTTCCATTCCGAGGTGGCAAGGGCAGCAGCTACGAAGGGGGCTTTCGCATGCCATGCATTATGCGCCTTCCGGGCGTCATTCCCGCGAACACCGTCTGTCATGTGATGGCGACGCAGATGGACTTGCTGCCAACGCTGGCGCACCTCGCTGGGGCGCAACTGCCGCGCCCGGTGGATGGCAAGGACATCACCGATGTATTAATGGGCAAGCCCGGCGTCAAGTCACCATACGAATCATTCTTCTACTACGTCGGCGACCGGCTCCACGCCGTGCGCAGCGGAAAGTGGAAGCTCAAAGTGCCAACCACGCTCGCCGAGGAATTCGCCGGTTACGCCAAGGGCCTGAAAAACCCCGAGACTCCCATTCCCCGGGCGCTGTATGACCTGGAGGCCGATCCAGCGGAACAGAAATCCGTCCTGGAGGATCATCCCGACGTGGCCAAGCGCCTGCAGGCGATGATCGAATCGGCGCGGGAGGACCTTGGCGATGCCAAGCGCAAGATGATCGGTAAGAACGTCCGTCCGGTTGGACGAGTGGAGGTCACGCCGGAAACCGAAGTGAAGTGACGATCGGGCGGGATGCAGCGACATTTTCCTTTGTCGGAGGCAAAGCATGACGACGAAGTGAATCGCGAGGATCCAGTGGATCATCCTCAGGAGACCGGCTGCTGTTACCAGACAAATCGCGATGGATTTCGCATCGACGTCTTGAGAAGCGAAGCGGTCGAGATTGCCGTCGTTCCACAACTTGGCGCGAAGATTTTGAGCCTGACCCATCTGCGCACGGGCCGGCAATGGTTGTGGCTGCCGCAGGAGGCACGGCTTTTTGCCAATACGCCACTGGATCCATTTGAGAACAGCACCCTTCTAGGCGCGGACGAATGCGTTCCAACCGTTTCGCCGTGTCAAATCAACGGCCGAGCCATCGCCGATCATGGAGAAGCCTGGGGCAGGCCGTGGGAATTGGATTCGGAGAAACTGCGCGCTGGCGAGGTAACAACGAGTGTCATTCTCCATTCGCCATTGCGGCTGGGGCGCACGATATCTCTTCGCGGCCGGAGTGGCCAAACCGTTCAGATAGACTACCGGCTGAGCAATCTCGCAGACGATTCGCAACCTTTTATATGGGCATTCCATCCATTGATGAAAATCGATGCCGACGATGACCTGATTCTGCCCATAGATTCAGTGCTGGTT
>DASZPI010000021.1:0-6154 GCA_035550355.1 Pirellulales bacterium | reverse complement strand
AACGTTGGTAGGATCGCGACGGTTCGGAGCTTCGACATCGGACAAAGTTATGAAGGATGAATCACGAAACAAAGCGCGCGATGACCGTACTGCCGGCTTGAACTTTCTGGCCCACGGCAACGAACACTTCTAATCCCTCTTCGCTGGGCACGATCAGCTCGGTGCGCGAACCAAGCTTGATCATGCCAAACTTTTCGCCGCGCTCAACAACCTGCCCGGGCCGCAGACTGCAAACAATCCGCCGAGCGAACAGCCCCGCAATCTGCCTGACAATCATACGTCGCCCGGGCGCCGCGACCGACTCGAATCCAATCCACATCGCCTCGTTTTCCCAGGCGCTGGCCGGGTTCAAGGCGTTTAGGAACTTGCCCGGATTGTAACGCAGCCGGATTACGCGACCCTCGGTCGGCGCTCGGTTCAGATGCACATTGAAGATCGACAGAAAAATGCCGATCCGCACCGCCGGACCTCCAACGAACTCGTCGAATTCCAGCGGCGTGATCTCGGCAATGCGACCGTCGGCCGGCGACACCAATACGCCCGCACCCGTCGGCACCAACCGCGGCGGGTCGCGGAAGAACGACACCAGCCACGCCAGCACCACGCCCGGGCCGATCGCCACCCACCACGGGCCAAGCCACGCCGCCAACACGGTTAGCGCCAGCAGCGGCGTGCCCATGATCAGCAGCTCGGCGAACCCCCAGCGCGTCACCGGCAAACGATCGCGCCAGCGAAACGGATCGTCGGCGTCGTCCCAATGCGCGGTGCAGCGGTTGCGGAAGTATTTCAGGTCGCGCGGGTCGAGCACCTCGTGCGGACAACCGGTCGCGTCGCCGCGGCGCAGCGCCGCCATCCGCTGCACATAACCAGATCGAAAGGTTCGCAGCCACCAGCGCCGTACCCGTCCCCACGCCAGTTCGATCGAGTAACACTTGCCGCCACCAGGCTGCGCGCTGCCGATATTCGCCGGCAACGGCTCGGGCTCCAATGGCGCAAGATCGGTGGTCAACTCGCTCATAACGTGCATGGTAGTAGTGGCTGGTGGTCAGTGGCCAGTGGGTAGCCAGCGACAACTGGTTGCCAGCCACTACCCACGCGCCACGAATTCCGCCACAATAGTGCCCGACAAACCCGACCTAAGGCGATAAGAAAGACAGCCCAGCCATGAGTTCCACGATCATTGACGTTCACGGACGACAGATTCTCGATAGCCGCGGCAATCCCACCGTCGAAGTCGATATTCGCCTGGCCGATGGCTCGTTTGGCCGCGCCGCGGTCCCCAGCGGCGCCAGCACCGGCGTGCACGAAGCGTGGGAGCTGCGCGACGGCGACGCCAAGCAGTTCCTGGGCAAGGGGGTCACCAAGGCGGTCGCGAACATCAACGAAAAAATCGCCGACGAGCTGATCGGCTACGACGCCCTCGACCAACGCGAGCTCGACCGCAAGATGATCGAGCTCGACGGCAGCCCGAACAAGAAGAACCTCGGCGCCAACGCCATCCTGGGCGTCTCGCTGGCGGCGGCCCGCGCGGCGGCCGAGTATTGCTCGCTGCCGCTGTTCCGCTACTTGGGCGGCGTGAACGCCAATCTGCTGCCGGCGCCCATGATGAACATCATCAACGGCGGCGCCCACGCCGACAACGCCGTCGACGTGCAAGAATTCATGGTCATGCCCTTGGGCTTCGACTCGTTCCACGACGCCCTGCGCTGCGGCGTCGAAGTCTTCCACAACTTGAAGAAGGTGCTGCAAAAGAAAGGCTACAAAACGGCCGTCGGCGACGAGGGCGGTTTTGCTCCCGACTTAAAGAGCGATGTCGAAGCGCTCGACGTGATTAGCGAAGCGGTCGACGCCGCCGGCTACTCGTTGGGCAAGCAAGTGGCGATTGCCTTGGACGTGGCGGCAACCGAACTGTACGACTCGAAGAAAAAAACCTACACCGTCGGCGGCAAAACGGCCGACGCCGCCGGCATGGTCGAGCTGTTGGCCTCGTGGGCCGCCAAGTACCCCATCTGCTCGATCGAGGACGGCTGCAGCGAAGACGACTGGGAGGGTTGGAAGATGCTCACCGAAAAGCTGGGCAGCAAAATCCAGCTTGTCGGCGACGACCTGTTCGTCACCAACACCGAGCGCCTGGCCCGCGGCATTAAAGAAGGAATCGCCAACAGCATTCTGATCAAGGTCAACCAGATCGGCACGCTCACCGAGACGATCGACGCCATCGAGTTGGCCCGCCGCAACGGCTACACCAGCATCTCCAGCCATCGCAGCGGCGAAACCGACGACGCCACGATCGCCGATCTGGCCGTGGCGCTCTCGACCGGCCAGATCAAAACCGGCTCAGCCTCGCGCACCGACCGCCTGGCCAAGTACAACCAGTTGCTGCGGATCGAAGAGATGCTCGGCGACGACGCCCAATACGGCGGCAAATACTTCAAGAACTGGCCACGGTCGTAGGCAATAGCGACCCAGTAGCCCCCGGCGAGCCGCCGGGGGCTAACGTGGTGCATCCATGTCATCGCTCACCGAATCGCCCTGGCCGTGGTTCTTGATGTTCGTGGCCGCGGCGCTGGTGGCCCTGGCGGTGATCGGCCCGAAGCACCAGCGGCGGCAAGAACGCTTGGTGCGCATGGCCGACCAGCGCGCCCGCCAACAACTGCCCGACGACCAGCGTACCACCGCCGCGCCCCAGCCGGCCGACGACGCGACCGACTCGCGCACGTCGGTTCGCGGGCTGTACTTCACGCTCGCCGGCATCTTAACGATCGTCGCCACGATCATGCTGGTTCGTCGCCGGGCCGATCGGGCACAGCACGCATGACCTGGCTGCTCGAAAGCCCGCTGCCGACGATCGTGCTCGCCGTGCTCGTCGAGACCGCGCTGGTGGCGGCGCTGGTGATCACCGGTCGCCGCGAAGTGCTCTGGGCGATTGCCGGCGTCGTCGCTCTGACGGCCGGCGTGCTGCTGCTCGAGCGCGCGGTCGTGACCGATCGCGAAACCATCGAGGAATTGTTCGGCCGAGCGACCCGGGCGATCGCAGCGCACGACACGAATGCGGTCGTCGCGATGGTCGATCCGCAAAGCCGCGACTTGCAGGCTACGGTCCGCCGCGTGCTCACGCAGGTGCCGATGAAACAGGTCGAAATCACGCATCTGACAATCGAGTTCGCCCCAGCGACCGCCATCGACCAAACCGCGACCGCCGACCTGGTGGCAATCGTCAGCTTGGACAACTCGAAAGGCAACCTGGTGCACGATCGGGCGGTGCAGCCGGCTCGCATTCGCCTGCGCAAGCAGGGCGGTCAATGGCTGGTCACGTCGGCCGAGGCGCGCGATCTGCACGTGCGCGGGGGCAGCTAGACGGTGCGGCAACCGCCTGCGCCGACGGGCGCTTGCCCGCGGTTTTCCGTAGAGCCGCACGCGAGCCCTGGCGGCGAATGCCTGGCGACCGGCAGATGTTCGCGAATCGGTCGGAGCATCGTTCGTTTGGCTCGTGCGACTCCGCGCCGCTACAATACGGTCGCGCCCCCCAGACCTCTTAACCAACGGTGACACCCATGATCGAACCCATCGCAGGCCTGCCTGCTCACACCGTAGGCTTCAAACTCAGCGGCAAGCTGCACGACGCCGACTACAAGACCTTCGTCCCCGCGATCGATGCCGAGATCGCCAAGGACGGCAAAGTCAACCTGCTCGCGCAGTTCCATGACTTCCACGGCTGGGACGCCAAAGCCCTGTGGGACGACATCAAGTTCTCGACCACGCACTGCACGAAGATCAAGCGGATCGCGCTGGTGGGCGAGACGAAATGGGAAAAGTGGATGGCCACCGTCTGCAAGCCATTCACGATGGCCAAGATCAAGTACTTCGACGCCGGCGAAATCGAAGCCGCCAAGCGCTGGCTGGCCGAGGCGTGAAGGCTGGCGATTTTGGGGGCAGCAGCATCATGCGCTCAGCGCCTCGCAACGTGTTCGATATCGCCTCGGACCTCGATGGTCCGCCGGACAGCGGTCGTCCCGAGGCGTGGGTCTGGGGCGTGGGCGTGGTGCTGCCGATCGCAATCTACGGCGTCGTGTGCCTGGTAACCCAACGCGCCTGGTTCATCAATCCGCAGCTCAAGGGAGTGCCGCCGTTTCCACCGGGCCTGTTTCGTCTGTGGGTCGGCCGACCAGCCATGGCGCTGGGGGTGGTGTTCATCGGTGTGGGCGCGTTCGCGCATTTCCACTGGTTCTGGTCGAACATGCCGCGGCTTTCGCGCTATTATCAAGTTGGCAAGCTCTTGGCGTGCATCGTGCTGATTGGCGGAATTGCATGGTGGCTGTGCGAAACGACGTTGTGAAAACGGCTGACGCGCTGCACCGGGACCGAGCCCGAGGTTGATCGAGCAGCGACGCTTTGAGCTTGGGTGATTCCCGATGGTTGAACCTTGGCGCACGCTACGAGTCGGCGATCGTGTTCGCATGACAAAAATGCCAAGCGAGTTTGCGCAGCATGGCTACTCGATCCACCGCGATACACTGCGTGTCTATCGACGGTTGATCGAGCGCGGGCGGCCGATGCGCGTTTTCAAAATCGATGCATGGAAGTCGCCCTGGGTGCGGTGCCAACTTCGCCGCACCGATGGCCGATTCGAATACCATGCGCTCGCGATCAATCACGACGGCTGGGTACGGGTGCGGCCGCGCAAAACGGTTGATAGTTGATCGATGTCAATGCAAGTGATCATCGTTGTACCGCACGATGTGAATTGGGCCGCGGCCTTTAAGGTGGCTTCGCTCGACGTTGCGTCGGCGCTCGGCGACAATCTGCTCGCAATCCATCACATCGGCAGCACGGCGATCCCCGGCATCCATGCCAAGCCGATCATCGATATGCTGCCGGTGGTTGCCGATCTGGCGGCGGTCGATACCCAAACCTTGCCGTTGGCGGCGCTAGGCTACACGGGGCGTGGCGAATTTGGTATTCCAGGCCGCCGCTACTTTGTTCGCAGCGATGCCACCGGTGCGCGAACGCATCAGATGCACGTCTTCCAGCGCGGTTCGGCGCACATCGGCCGCCACCTGGCGTTTCGCGATTTTCTGCGCGCTCATCCGCACGTCGCCAGCGAGTATAGTGACCTCAAACGCCGCCTGGCCGCCGCGCATTCCGACGACATCGAAGCCTACATGGACGGCAAGGACGGATTCATCAAGCAAGTCGAGGCCGACGCACTTTGCTGGATCAACGCTCGCGAGGTGAACGCATGATGCGAGCACTACTGCTGCTGGCGATCCTCACGTTTCCGGTACCGCAGCTTCGTGCCGACGAGCCGCAAACGATTCCGCCCGAGCGGGTGGTCGGCAGCGTGCTGGGCAAGCCGATCACCGCCGGCGACATCAGCCTGAAGACAGCGATCGACGTGTCGCTGAAGTTCGACGCGCGCAACCGGGCCGCGTGGGACGAGATGGGGAAGATTGTAAACGTGTTCGGCGGTCCGATCCTCGAGCGGTTCATTGCCGAGCAGAAGATTGCGGCGACCCCCGAAGAGATTCGCAAGTTCAACTCTACGATGCGGAAGCTTGCCATTCGCCGACGAAAACAAGACGAAGCACAACTCGCCGAGACCGAAGCTGAATTGAAAAAGGAAGGCGTCGATGCCGCAGCCCGCGAGAAGCTCGAAAAACAGCACGAGCAACTCAAGCGCGCGTTTGCCATGCCGTTGAACGACGGCGAAAGCTCGGACGAGGTGGCGGCAATGTTCATCCAAGCGTGGAAGATCGAACGGGCGCTGCACGCCAAGTACGGCGGGCGCGTGATCTTCCAGCAGGCAGGGATTGAAGCACTCGACGGCCGCCGCCGGCTGTTCGAGGAGGCCGAGCGACAAGGGGATCTGAAGTTCGACGATCCCGGCGTGCGGCACCTGTTCTACTACTACGCGAACATGCGTCACTTGGATGCCGACGCCAAGGATCTTGAGCAGCCGTGGTTCTTCCGCGACCCCGATCACGATCATGAAAAGCCATTGGATTGAAGTCAACGACCTGATGCAGCGCGGGTATCGGTACCAACTCGTCGAGCCGAGCGGGCGAAACTTTCATCCTGAATTCAAGCCCGAGCTCACGCCGCGCGAGATGCTCGAACTGGGCGTGTTCGGCGGCAAGTACATGACCGATTGCCG
>DASZPI010000020.1:0-2773 GCA_035550355.1 Pirellulales bacterium | reverse complement strand
GATTCGAGCTGGATGAAGATTCCGATCGCGGCAATCAACAGGGTCAACACGCCCACCGGTCCGCTGACGCCGGCTTGCGTGTCAACGCCACGCAGCAGGTTGCGCAGCTGCTCGCCGACCCAGGGGCCCGCGTTCTGCTCGACCATGTCGAGCCATTCCAGCCGCTGCACGCGCAGCGCGGGCGACAATCGGCTCAGCCAGCTCAGCACGGCAATCATGATCAGGCACAGCGGAAACAACGCGAACGCGCCGTAGTAGGCCATCGCCGCGCTCAGCAGCCAGCCATCGTCCGACAGCCAGCGCGTGCAGGCGGTGGCCACGGCCGACCCCATCCGACCCAGCAGCGACGGTTTGGCCAACGGATCGCGATCGCTCATGGTTGCGCTTCGTTTACCAGGTCTTGCAGCCGGTCGACCATGCTTGCCAATTCGGGCGCGGGGCGCTCGGCCTCGGCAAGTTCATTGGCCAGTGTAGCGACTTTCTCGTTCAGGTCGGATTCGACCTTGGTCGCCTCGCCCATCACGCGCTTCCGCAGCAGGCGCGTGCCAATGATCTGCAACGCGGCAGCCAACGGCGGACCGAGCATCAGGCCGACAATGCCCAGCACGTCGGCCAAGCCGACCATCACCATCGCAATCAGCAGCGAGCTGTAGCGCCGCCGGCCGAACACGCGAGGCTCGACGAATACTTCCAGCGCCAGCAGCACCAGCACCGTGTAGGCAATCGAACCGAAGAACCATGCCGAGTTCGGCGACCAGCCGACCAACACCAGGCGCGGGAGGGCCAACACCGCCACGGCAGCGGCGGCAATCAGCATTCCTGCCCACGGCACCAGCCACGCCACGGCGCCGATGATCGCGACGAGCACCGGCCACGGATACGCGAACAACGTCAGGCCGCACCACAGCAAGATCCCCGCCACGGTGCTCTGCACAATTTCGCTGCGCAGGTAATCGCCGGCCTCGAACTCGAGCGACCGCCACACGTCGCGCGTTTCGATGCGCCGCCGCGCCGGCAGGATCGACAGCCACAATCGTTCGAAGTGATCGCGATCCAGCGACCAGTAAATGCTCATCACCATCACCACCACCAGGTCGACCAGGTTGCTGAACAGGCTGAACGTCATGCCCAACGCCACCTGCAACCACTGGGCGCCGTGCTGGCCCACCAACGACTCGTACAGCTCGGCCGGAGGCGGCAACTGGTTGGCGATCACCTCGCGCCAGCCGCCGCGATCGGGCCAGCCGTGTGCGACACGCTCGTACGCCAGCATCATCGTGTCGCCGAAGCGCTGCGTTTCGGCCAGCAGCGGCTGCAGCGCGATCGCCAACAGCAGCACGATCGCCGCGACCAACTGCCCATACATGACGACCACGGCCAGCGACTTCGGCCAGCCGCGCGCCATCAGTCGCTCGATCAGCGGCCGCAGCACGGCGGCCATCGCCAACGACAGCGCGAATAGCATGACCGGGTAGCGCAACTGCCAGAGCAGCAGAACCCCGCATCCAATCGACAGCACGATCGCCGTGTGCAGAGCAAGGCGACTCATGGCGCACCACCCGTGGGCGAATCGGATGGCCGAACCGACGGGTCGGCGGCATCGGGCCGAACGTTACCGGACGGCGTTTCGACGGATGCCGCGGGCTCGGCGGCCGAAAGCTTCTCGGCAAGCTCCTCGGCAATCGTTTCAATCGCTTCCTCGATGCGGTCGGTTTCCTCGCTGACCTGCTCGTCCTTGTGTCGCACCAGTCGGCGCGCGTCGTTCAACAACTCGCGAACGTGGTATTGCAGGCGGCCCACCGCCCCTCGGCCGATCGGCGGCTCGGCGACGGTTGCCGCCGGCTCGAGCACCGAGCGTTCGAGCACCAACTGCACCACGGCGGCCATCGGAATGGCGAGGATCGCACCGGGCAAGCCGAGCAACCCGGTGAACGCCGCGATCGCCAGCAGCGTGACCAGCGGGTTCACGCCGACCGAGCTGATCATCACGCGCGGGGCGAGCACGTAGTTTTCGCTCTGTTGAATCACGATCGCCGCGACGACGACCCACACCGCGAGCATCGGATCGACGTTGATCGCCACCAGGATTGCCGGTACGGCGCCGAGCGTGGGCCCGAACACCGGCACCGACTCGAGAATGCCCGCGATCCCCGCCAGGGCGACCGGGTTCGGCAGACCGATGATCAAATAAGCGATCAAGCTTAACGTGCCCACCGCGGCGCACAGGATGGCCTGTCCGCGCACGTACGCGCCCAGCTTAAGCTGCGCGGCATCGAAGAACGCGCGCGCTTCGTCGCGACGCGTCGGAGGCAGCCACAGCAACACCGACCGCAGCGTGCGTTCCTCCTGGATCGACCAGAAGAACGACAGCAACAGCACCGCGGCCAGCATGAACACCCCGTGCAGCACCGGCACTCCCCAGGTGAACGCCTTTGCCACGGTCGACAGGTTGAGCTGGGTGTTCAGGTCCTGGTTGGCCGTCTCCAGGTTCGACGGCAGCGCGCTGCCCAGCCGCACGAGCAGCTCGCTGCGAGCGTCGATCAACCGTTGACGGGCCGATTCGTACTGATCGGGCAGCGCCGTGAACAGCGACGTCGCCTCCTCGGCGATCAACGGCAGACCAAGTGCTGCGGCGCCGGCCAGGATCGCGACCAGGCCGCCGTGCACTAAAAACGTGGCCACCTGGTGCGAGACCCGCAGCCGCATCACGGCGGCGATCACCGGCTTGAGCGCCGTGGCGAGCACGATTCCGGCGAACAGGTAGAACAACACG
>DASZPI010000019.1:0-3233 GCA_035550355.1 Pirellulales bacterium | reverse complement strand
CTTCTTCACCGTCGGCGCTGACGGTGCCGCCGCCGAAGAATCGCTTCAGCGGAAAGATCCCGCGCGGCGTCTGAATCCATTTGTCGTCGACCGCGCGACTAACGGTGGTCACGTGCACGCCGACCTTGTCGGCAATTTGCTGCATTTTCAGCGGCTCGATGTACTCGGGCCCGCGGCTTAAGAACTCGGTCTGGTGATCGACAATCGCTTGCGCTACGCGCGTGAGCGTGTTGCGGCGCTGTTCGATCGACTCGATCAGCCATTGGGCCGAGTTCAGCTTCCGCTTGATCCATTCTTTTTCGGCATCGGTGGCGGTGCCCGCCTGGATGAGCTTGCGATAGTACGGGCTCACGAACAGTCCCGGAGTGCGGCCGTCTTCGAGCCGAACCTTGTACTTGCCGTCCTCGCCGAGATCGAGAAAGATGTCGGGCGTCACGGTCGGCGCGTGGACGTCGGTGAAATCGGCCCCCGGCTTCGGGTTGAGCTTGCGCAGTTCGCCAAGCGCTTCCTGAATCAGTTCGAGCGAGTAGCCCGTTTTGCGCTGGATGACCGGCAGCCGATTGTGCTCGAGGTCTTCCAGGTGGCTGGTGATCAGCGTGCGGAGCTGATCGTAGCAATGGATGCCCGGCATCAATTGCAGCAGCAGGCACTCGCGCAGGTTGCGCGCGCCGACTCCCGGCGGGTCGAGCTTCTGCACCAGGGCCAACGCCCGTTGCGCGACTTCGAGTCCTTCGGGTCCGGAGTTCGGCTCGACAAGGTCTTCGAGCCGGCCTTGCAGGTAGCCATTCGTGTCGAGGCTGTAGATGATGCGCTCGGCCGCGGCGCGGACCGGCTCTTCGACTTCCCACCAACCAATCTGCTCGCGCAGATAGTCTTGCAGCGATTGGGGACGGGCGAGCATGTTGGCCATCGCATCGTGTTTGCGATCGCCTTCTTCCTCGAGCCGCGAGCTCGACATTCGCGGTCGCTCGTCGTGGTCGGGCCATTCGTCGCCGTCTAAGTTCAGCAGCCGCTCGAAATCGGCCTCGTTGTTCTTCGCATCGTCGACCACCAGCTCGCGCTCTTCGGCCGTGGGCGCGTTGGGATTTTCCTCTTCGACCGGCTCCTCGGGCAGATCGGGGTCCTCCTCGCGCATTTCGAGCACGGGGTTCTCTTGCAGCTCCTGCTCGATGCGCTCCTGCAATGCCATGATCGGCAGTTGCAGAATCTCCATCGACTGGATCATGCGCGGTGCAAGCACTTGCTTCTGCACCAAACGCATTTCTTGACCGAATGAAAGTCTCATGAGAGTAGCTAGTTGCTAGTGGCTAGTTGCTAGTTTGAATTCCTCAACGACCTGCACCGGTTCACTAGCAACTAGCTACTAGCGACCAGCTACTTCCTCAAAACTTCTGTCGTCCCGCTAAAGCATCGGCCAGAATCTCGCGATTCGCAAACTCAAGCACGCTGCCGGTCGTAATGCCGCGGGCCAGTCGGGTGATCTCGACCGGAAAGTCGGCCAGCCGTGTCGAGATGTACAGCGCCGTGCCGTCCCCTTCGAGGGTCGGGTTGGTGCCCATGATCACCTCGCGAAATTGTCCCTTGCGCACGCGCTCGACCAGCGGCTCGATCGTCAGTTGCTCGGGCCCCACCCCTTCCAGCGGCGCGATCCGACCCATCAGCACGTGATACAACCCCTTGTACGTGCCCGCCTGCTCCAGGGCGATCAGGTCGCGCGGCTGCTCGACGACGCACAGCAGCGCGGTGTCTCGCCGCGGATCGCTGCAAATGGCGCAAACGTCGCCCTCGGAAAAATTGAAGCACACCCGGCACGAGTGGACCTTTAGCTTGACGTCGCGAATGGCATCGGCCAGGCCCAGGGCCGCCCCCTCGTGCATGCGCAGTACATGAAAGGCAAGCCGCTCGGCCGACTTCTTGCCGATGCCGGGAAGTTTGGCAAACTCCTCGACCAGCCGATCGATCGATTGCGAGATTCCGTTCATGAGGCGCTCGAGCCCGTGCTGTGTCTTGCACGGAATGACGAATGAGTAATTCCGAATGACGAGAGAATGACGAAGCACGAATGGGGAGTGTTACGGTTCGTCATTCGACATTCGGCATTCCTTAGACATTCGTCCTTTGACATTCGTCATTCCCCCACCGTTCCGCCCAACTTCGCCGCCATTTCTTTGAGCCGTCCCAAGTCCAGGTTGCCCGTCAGCGAGCTCATCGCCTGGACGTGCAGTTGCTTGGCCTCGGCAAGCGCCTGGTTCACCGCGGTGATCAGCAGGTCTTCGACGAACTCGGCGTCGTGTCGCTGGAACAATGCCGGGTCGATGCGGCAGCCGACGACCTCTTGCAAGCCGTTGGCTTCGACCTGCACCAGTCCGCCGCCGGCTGAGCCGGTCACGCGCTGCTGCTTCAGGTCGCGGGTGATCTGGTCGATCTGACCGCCCAGCTCTTGGGCTCGTTTGACCAGCGCGCTCAAATTCCCCAGCGATCCGAACACGATTCGAACTCCTTGCTTGCTCGCCTGCGTGGCCGCCGTTTTCGAGCAACCGAATCGACGGTTTCGGCCTGGCGAAAGACTCCTTTACCGCGGCTGCTCGATGCGGACCGGCCGAATGCTGAACAGCTCGTTGGCCCGTCGCACAAGCGGATGTTCGGCCGCTTGCATCATGCGTTGCTGCGGGGTTGCGGTCGGCGCGGCGATCGGTTTCGCCTCGTCGGCTTGCACGACGAATTCGATCCGCATCGGCCGTCCGGCCACCTCGCGTAGCGCTTGCTCGAACTTCGCGAGCTGCTCGGGACGTTCGCAGTACGATCTAGTATAGGACTCGGGAAACGTGATGACCAGCCGATTTGGCGCGAAAATTGCAGCATTGCGCCCCGACGACGCCACATCACGCACCATGTCGGATTGGCGCGCGAGCACCGCATGCCACAACGCGCTGGCCTCGAGCGGGGTGTCGACCCCCGGCGGCGATGGTTCGTACTCGCCGGCGTCGTCTGCCGAAGCTGGCGCGCCGGCCGTTGCGACCGAACCACTCAGCGGCTCATCGACCTCTTTTTTTTTTGCCGGGGCGGACTCTTGGGCAGCATTCGGCGCCGGCGCGGTGGGCGCTGGTGGCTGCGAGCGCGGCGGCGCCGCCAGCCGCTCGACTGGACGCAGCGGAGCGAGCGCCGGCGCGGCGCCATGCTTCAACTGCTCGAGCAGGCTGGTCAGCTCCTCGAGGTTGCCCAAACGACACAGG
>DASZPI010000018.1:0-4678 GCA_035550355.1 Pirellulales bacterium | reverse complement strand
ATTGTGCCGGTCCGCAAAGCGCGAAGAATGTGCTACTGAACCCTGCCGTCGAAGCGGCGGTGCTCGAAACCGCTCGCGGCGGCATCCTGCGTGCCGGCCTCGGCTTCGATCAATGCGATGTCGCCGTGGTCACGAACATCGGCGACGGCGATCACCTCGGCGTCGCGGGCATCAACACGCCCGAAGACATCGCGAAGGTCAAACGCACGATCGTCGATGTGGTGCACAAGCATGGCTACGCCGTGCTCAAGGCCGACGACAAGCTCACGGCCGACATGGCCAGCTACTGCCCCGGACAGGTCATCTTCTTTTGTCGCGATCCGCAGCACAGCGTGATTGTGGAGCATCGCAAAAACGGCGGCCGAGCCGTGATCGTGCGCGACGGCGAGATCGTTGCCGCCGAAGGCGACCGCGAAGAACGCATGCTGTCGCTCGAGCATGTGCCGCTCACGCATCGCGGCTTGATCGGCTTTCAGGTCGAGAACGCTTTGGCCACGGTGGCCGCCGCCTGGGGCCTGGGACTATCGCGCGAAACGATTCGCGTTGGCCTGCAAACCTTCGCCGCCGACATGGAAAAGGTTCCCGGCCGCTTCAACTTGTTGGAGGTTCACGGCGCGACGGTGATCGTCGACTACGGCCACAACCCCTCGGCGCTCGAAGCGATGATCGACGCGATCGAGTTGTTCCCGGCTACGCGCCGTCTGGCGGTGTACACGGCCGCGGGCGATCGCCGCGATTGCGACATGATCCGCCAGGGCGAGCAGCTCGGCGAGGCGTTCGATCGCGTGATCCTGTACGAGGACCATTACCTGCGCGGCCGGCCGCAGGGCGAGATCATGGGCCTGATTCGTCAGGGCTTGGCCCGCGGCGAGCGCGTGACAGAAATCGAAGACGTGTTCGGCGCGGTCAAGGCCATCGAAGTGGCCCTCGACAGCCTCCAGCCCGGCGACCTGCTGCTGCTGCAAGCCGACGTAATCGACGAGACGGTCGAATACGTGAAGCGCTACCTGGCGGCACACAAGGACGATCGCGAGCCGACGCTCGTCGAAGCGCTGCCGATGCCCGAAGTGGTGTACGCCACCGAGAGTATCGACTAAGGTCTTTGCACCGGGCGGGTTAGCGAAAGACGACGTTGACTCGCCGCGGAAGCGAGCATAGCCTTTGCGCAGAGGAGCTCTCATGCGCGGCCTATGCATAGCGCTGGCTTTTGTGGCTGCCTTGGGCATGTCGTTGCCGCAGGGGTGGTGCTGCATTGCCTCGCCGCGCGGGGACGAAACAGCGACCGAAGCGCCGGCCGCGCCTTTGCTGCCAGCGTGTTGTACCGCGCGGTTGGCGGCCGCGGGCCAGTTGCCGACGCACAAGGCAGAATCGGCATTCGCGCAAACACCGCCGGCCCATGGCCTGCGATGCTGTTCGACGAATCGCAGTGGCACGCGATGCTGCTGCTCCGCGGGACGTGCGTCGCTGGTCGCCAAAGAACGAATTGTCCCGGCAACGGTCGTCGCCACGATCATCATCGTCGGCGATCCGTACGCTCTGCACGCGGGCCACGTCCACAGGACGCCAGTCGCTCCCGTCTCACGCGACCGTCAGGCGCTGCTTTGCTGCTGGCGCTGTTGAACGCGCGACGCTTGTCGTCGTGATTCACTCAGCGTCGATTTTTTTCTCACCAGCAGTTCAGGAGTTCTGTCATGGTTCGTTCCATCATTCGTTCGTCGTTCAGCCGTCGTGGATTCCTTTCGGCCGCATCGGCCTTGGCGGGTGCCGCGGTATTGGGTAGCACGGCCAGCGTGTTTGCGGCCGAAGGAAAGGTCTCGGGCGAGTGTGCCAAGCACTGCCGCGAGTGCGCCGAGGAGTGCAAGAAGTGCAGCGACTGCTGCAAGAACGACAATCCTAAATGCGCCGACATGTGCGAGGCTTGCCACCACGCGTGCCTGGCCTGCGCCACGATGTGCGAGAAGCAGTTGGCCGGCGCGTACGACATGTGCGTCGAGTGCGAGAACATGTGCTTGCTGTGCGCCGACATGTGCGACAAGTGCGGCAAAGACTGCTGCAAGCAGTGCGCAAAGATGTGCCGCGATTGTGCGAAGATGTGCAAGGCGTCGCGCAGCTAGGCGACTGCGTGCTTAGCGTGTGAACGAGAACCCGAAGGAGCCGCCGTGCTCCTTCGGGTCATTTTATTGCCGAGTCGCCGTCGAGCGTTTGCCAGGTCGAGACCGCATTGCCGAATGTCTCGAATCGGTCGAACGTCCATACGACCTGCTTTGTGGCAGGGTCGAGCTCGACGATCAACGGCTGCCCCGCGCCCGCGTGGCAATTGCCGAACAGGTAATGGCCGTTGGGGAGCACTTCGACCGTGGTCGTCCAGGCCAGCGTGATGTTCGGCAAGTCGTGCTGAGCGATCTGCCAGACGATCGCGCCCGCCGGGCTCACCTCGAGCACGCCGTGACCGTTGCCCGTCGCGATCAGCGTGTTTCCGTTGCCCAGTCGCAGCGCGGCGAAACACTTATTCCCGAACGCTTCGGGACCGTGCCCGGGACGCGGCTCGCGGCCGAATAGCGGCACGCGATACTGCCAAACCACGCTGCCGCTCGGGGCATACTCGCGCACCGTGCCGTCGCCCTCGTGGCAGACCAGGTAGTTGCCGGTGGCAAGTTTTCGCGCGCGGCGCGTGTCGGTGTGTGGGTTCGGATGCTCGACGACCAACGGCAGTTCGAACAGCAGCTTGCCCGAGCGGTCGATTTCGATAATCCGCGCCGGGCCACTCTCGGCAATCATGATGCGGTCGCCATCGAGTGGCTGAAAGGCGTGGATTTCGACGCGTCGACCTGTGTTGCCGTTGCTGCTGGCCGAGTCGTAGCTCCACACGATCGAGCCGGTACGCGGATCGACTTCGACCAGCTTGTCGCGACCCTTGGGAAGCAGGAAGTTGCCGTTGGGCAGAGCGGCAAGATCGTGAATGCCCCCCCAGGGCAGCTCGGTCTCGATCGTGCCGTCGCGCGCTACGATTGCCAGCTTGCCGTTGCCTTCAATCGCCAGGCGATGCTGGGCGATGGCTCGATCGGCAACGGCGAATACCGTCATCACCAGGACAGCAATTCGAACTTTCATGATGAACCGTTCGCGATGAGGTGCTTGGACGGACCAAGGGAACTGTAAGCGCCTGACCGAAGCGAATACAATTGCTGGCTGACCACGGCTCACCGACCCTTTGATCACGAGCATGCTAACCTCCGACCAGGTCGACCAGTTCCATCGCGATGGATACCTCTGCCTGCGCTCGTTGTTCGCCGCCGACGAGATGCAGGCCCTGCTCGAGTTCGCGCGCAACGATCCGTCGCTCGTGGCCAGCGCCTATGCCCGCAAAGATGCCTCGGGCGCCGAGACGAAGCTCGCCCTGTGGAACGAAGCGGGCGAGGACTTGTACAGCCTGTTCGCGCGCTCGCCCCGGATCGTCGATCCGATGCAGCAGGTGCTCGGCGACGAAGTCTATCTGTATCACATGAAGATGATGCTCAAGGAGCCGTACGTCGGCGGCGCCTGGGAATGGCACCAGGACTACGGCTACTGGTACAACAACGGCTGCCTCTGGCCGACGATGGCGAGTTGCCTGATTGCCGTGGACCGGGCGACGCGCGAGAACGGCTGCTTGCAAGTGCTACGCGGCTCGCATCACTTGGGACGCATCGACCACGGCAAGACCGGCGATCAGACCGGCGCCGACATGGAGCGTGTGAACGAAGCGCTGCGGCGCATGGAGCTGGTGTACAACGAATGCGAGCCCGGCGATGCGCTGTTCTTCCACGCGAACCTGCTGCACCGCAGCGATCAGAACCGCTCGCCAAATCCGCGTTGGAGCCTGATTTGCTGCTACAACACGCGGACCAACAGCCCGTACAAGGTCGGCCGGCACCCGCAGTACGTGCCGCTGGTGAAGGTGGGCGACGATGCGATTCGAAAGAATGCAAACTGCAAAATGCAAAGTGCAAAATGAAATCGCTCGTTCCTTCCGCGAACTTGCATACTGCACTTTGCAATTCACTCCGGCACGCCTGAGCCGCGGCTGGCCCACCAGGGCAAGGTGATGCCGCCGTCGATTGCCAGCGTCGAGCCGGTGATGTAGTCGCTCGCCGGGTCGCAAAGGAACACGACGCCACGGGCGATCTCGGCAGGTTCCGCCATTCGTCCCCAAGGCAGATTCGGCGCGGCGGCGCGAATCGTTTCGTCGCTGGCGAATTTGCGCTCGCCGGGCGTATCGGTCCAACCCGGATGGACGATGTTCACCCGGATGCGATGTTCGATCAGTTCGATGGCCGCGGTGCGGGCCATCTGATCCGTGGCGGCCTTGGCCATGTTGTAGGCCATCGACAGCGGCACCGGCACCAGCGCGTGTGGCGAGCCGACGACGACGATTGCGCCCCCTTGATGCTGCTCGATCATGCGCTGCGCCGAGGAGCGCAGCAGATAAAATGCTCCCCACATCGTCACGTCGATCGTGCGATGAAACTTGGGCAGGTCGGCGTCGTAGAACGGCTCGCGCTGGCTGTACACCGCGTTGGCCACCGCAATATCCAGTCGCCCGTACCGTTCGAACGTTTGCGTGACGATCCGCTCGATTGCGGCGTGATCGCGCACATCCGCCGGCGCGGCCAGCGCATCGCCGCCGCTGGCGAGGATC
>DASZPI010000017.1:0-1529 GCA_035550355.1 Pirellulales bacterium | reverse complement strand
GGATGAAACCGTAAGCCGGCAATAAGCGAGCGTCGAAGAAAAGTATTGGTAGGTTGGGTCGAGCGCAGCGAGGCCCACCAGACCCGTCGGTGGGCCTCGCCGCAGCGGCTCGACCCACCCTACCGTCATGCCAACAAACCTGATCGGGCAAAGATCATGAACTGCCAATCGCAACGTTACCGCGGCTTGCCCGGCGACCTGGTGGCGCGTCGCTGGTTCCTGAAGGAATGCGGCCTCGGCCTCGGGGCGATCGCGCTGGCCGAGTTGCTCGGCCGCGACGCGCCGGCCTCGGCCGCTGCGGCGGCTGCGGCCGATCCGCTGGCTGCGCGCCCGGGGCATTTTTCTGCCAAGGCCAAGAGCGTGATCTACCTGTTCATGGCCGGAGCGCCCAGCCATTTGGAACTGTTCGACAACAAGCCGCAACTGGCAAAGTTCGACGGCACGTTGCCTCCGCCCGAATTGCTGAAGGGTTATCGGGCGGCGTTCATCAACCCGAACTCAAAGCTGTTGGGACCGAAGTTCAAATTCGCCAAGCATGGCGCGTGCGGGGCCGACGTCTCGGAACTGCTGCCGCACCTGGCCGAGGTGGTCGATGACCTGGCGATCGTCAAGAGCATGGTGACCGATGCGTTCAATCACGCGCCGGCGCAAATCTTGATGAACACCGGCAACCAGCAATTCGGCCGGCCGAGCATCGGCGCGTGGCTCACCTATGGCCTCGGGAGCGAGTCGCGCGATCTGCCGGCGTTCGTCGTGTTCAGCAGCGGCAAGAAAGGGCCCAGCGGCGGCGCGGCGAATTGGGGGAGCGGCTTTCTGCCGACCGTGTACCAGGGCGTGCAGTTCCGCGGCGGCAGCGAGCCGGTGCTGTATCTATCGAACCCCAAAGGCGTCGATCAGCAATTGCAGCGCGATTCGCTCGAGGCGATTCGCGCGCTCAACGACCATCGGCTGGCCGAGATGCACGATCCCGAGATCGCCACGCGCAGCCGGGCCTTCGAGATGGCCTTCCGCATGCAGTCGGCGGCGCCCGAGTTGATGGACCTCGGCGGCGAGACGAAGGAAACGCTCGAACTGTACGGCGCCGAGCCGGGCAAGTCGTCGTTCGCCAACAACTGCTTGCTCGCCCGACGGTTGGTCGAGCGCGGCGTGCGCTACGTGCAGTTGTTCCACGAGGCGTGGGACCAGCACGGCAACCTGGTCAAGGACATCACGCAGAATTGCCAGGACACCGACCGCGCGTGTGCGGCACTGATCAAGGACCTGAAGCAGCGCGGCCTGCTGGACGAAACGCTCGTGGTGTGGGGCGGCGAGTTCGGCCGCACGCCGATGGTGCAGGGCGGCAACGACGGCCGCGATCATCATCCCAACGCGTTCACCATGTGGCTGGCCGGCGGCGGGGTGAAGCCAGGCATCACGCTGGGCGAGAGCGATGAGCTGGGCTTCAACGTGGTCCGCGACCGCGTGCATGTGCGCGACATGCACGCCACGATCCTGCACCTGCTGGGGCTCGACCACCAGCGGCTGACGTT
>DASZPI010000016.1:0-4896 GCA_035550355.1 Pirellulales bacterium | reverse complement strand
GGTGGCGTTGTAGCTGTGGCCACCGCTGCGGCGATACACCGGGCAGGTGTTCATGCAGGCGCCGCAACGAATGCAGCTCAGCGATCGGCGAAACTCGTCGCTGGCCAGGATTTCGCTCCGCCCTGCGTCGACAATCACGATATGCAACTCGCCGCCAGGCATCGGTCCATGAAAATGCGACGAGTACGTGGTGATCGGCTGACCGGTGGCCGAGCGAGCCAGCAATCGCAAGAACACGCCCAGGTGTTCGGCCCGGGGGACGAGTTTTTCAATGCCCATCGACGCGATGTGCACCTTCGGCAGCGACACGCCCAGGTCGGCGTTCCCCTCGTTCGTGCAGACGACAAAGCCACCTGTCTCGGCAATGGCGAAATTCACGCCGGTCAGCGCGGCGTCGGCTTCGAGAAACTTCTCTCGCAAATGTTGCCGCGCCGCCTCGGCAAGATATTTAGGATCGCTGGCTCCTTCGGCCGTGTGCAGATGTTCGTGGAAAATGCGGCCGACGTCTTCCTTCGTGCGATGGATTGCCGGCAGCACGATGTGGCTGGGTGGCTCGCCGGCCAATTGCACGATTCGCTCGCCCAGATCGGTGTCGACGACCGTCACCCCGTGACGTTCCAGGTACGGGTTCAGGTGGCATTCTTCGGTGAGCATCGACTTGCTTTTGACGAGCCTGGTCGCGGCGTGCCGTTTCAGGATCGACAACACGATCTGATTATGCTCGGCGGCGTCGCGCGCCCAGTGCACCGTGGCGCCCAAGCGTGTGGCGTTCCGCTCGAATTGTTCGAGGTAATCGGCAAGCCGGCCGATCGTGTGGCGCTTGATCTGCGACGCGGCTTCGCGGAGTTGCTCCCACTCGGCGATCGATTGCGCGGCGCGATCGCGCTTGGCGCGGACGAACCATAAAGCGCCGTCGTGCCAATGGGCGCGGCCGTCGTCGGCCACGAACTCGGCGGCGCGCGGCGCATGATCGGTGCCGGCGCTGGTCATGGCGACGCCTCCGCCAGAATCTCGGCCACGTGCATCACCCGCATCGGCTTGCCTTGGCGACGAATCAGTCCATCGAGGTGCATCAGGCATGACATGTCGTTGCCGGTGAGCACTTCGGTTCCCGCGTGCTCGTGATCGGCAATGCGGTCGAGCCCCATCATGCACGACACGGCTTCCTCGGCAACGGCAAACGTCCCGCCGAAGCCGCAGCACTCGTCGGGACGCTTGATCTCGGTCAGTTGCAAACCGGCGAGCGACGCGAGCAGCTGACGAGTGCGGTTGTGCGGCGGGCCCACGATTTCGCTGGAACTAGCCAGCCGCAACTCGCGCAGGCCGTGGCAGCTTTGATGCAAGCCGACGCGATGCGGAAAGCTGCCGTCGACACGATCGATGTTGAGCACGTCGGTCAGAAACTCGCAAAGCTCGTATACGCGCCCGCGCAGATGCTCGTATGTCGGGGCAGCCTCGTGCTTGAAATAGTCGTGATAGTGGTTGCGGACCATCGAGACGCAGCTTCCCGAAGGACAGACGACGTACTCGTACGGGGCGAAGATCTCGACGAAGCGCTGCGCTAACGGCCGCGCCTGATCGTTGCAACCGGTGTTGGCCATGGGCTGCCCGCAGCAGGTTTGCGCTTCGGGAAACTCGACTTCGCAGCCGAAGCGCTCGAGCAACTCGACGGTTGCCATGCCGACCCGCGGATAGAACTGGTCGATGTAGCAGGGAATGAACAGACCGACGCGGGGCATGGGCAAACGCGATCAGGCACGAACGCGGAAGGAAACCGATATTGTAGTCGACGACCCAAGGCGGGGCCATGATTACGTTTGCTAGGCGCTGCCGATGAGAATTCCGGTCAGGAACACCAGCAGGCCGCCGACGACGACCTGGAACATGGCCGCCAGAAATGGTGTATCCATGTAATGATTGCGAATCCAAGCGATCGCCACGAGCTCGACGAGCACAACGATCGTGGCAATCGCGGTGGCGGTCCAGAAATCGGGAATCAGATACGGCAGGGCGTGACCGATACCGCCGAGGAACGTCATGCCGCCGCACACGATTCCGCGCAGCAGCGGCCGGCCGCGCCCCGAGAGACTGCCGTCGTCGGATAGCGCCTCGGCAAAGCCCATGCTAATTCCGGCGCCCACGGCAGCGGCCAAGCCAACGAGCATCGCGTCCGACGAGGTGCGCGTGGCAAACGCCGCGGCGAACAACGGCGCGAGCGTCGATACGCTGCCGTCCATCAATCCGGCAAGCCCCGGCTGAACAACTTGCAGCACAAACAACCGCCGCGCGGCGCTCGATTCCTGTTCTTGTTCGTCGGGCGTGAGACGATCGGGCGCGAGTCCCGTAGCGATGACCTCATGTCGTCGCTCTTCGTTGGCAAGGTCGCCCAGCAATTGACGCACCTCGGCGTCGGTCACACGCTCCAGTGCTCGTGAATAGAAGCGTTCCGTTTCCAGCTCCATCAATTCCACTCGCCGCCGCACGTCGCGTGGCGTGAGTGGCGCCAGGGAACGCGTCGCAGGACGCTCGACAAAACCGCGAACGTCCTGGGCGCGAATCAGCGGAATTTCAGGCCCGAACTTCGCGCGAAATAATTCGATCAACCGATGACGATGATTGTCTTCTTCCGCGCGCATCGCATCGAGCTGCTCGGCCAGATGCGGAAAGTCGGGGCGCAGCTGACGGGCGAACTCCTGGTACAGCCGTGCATCCTCTTCCTCGAGCGAGATGGCCAAGGCCAGAATTTCACTTGCCGACAGGTCGTGAAAGCGTAGCCGCATGGAACCTGCAGGATAGCTCACAAAACTGGAGGAAACACCTACCCCCTGCGCGATGGGCGTGCGACACGATGGCCACTGCGACAAGACAGGTACGACGCGGTGTCGTATGCCCCGGTACGAACGGGCGGTGCCTTTGATGCAAAGTGAATGCAAAAACGAAGAAATTTTATTTAAGTGCACCTTCGAGGCCTGCTGCATGTCATTCGCATGCTACGCATCCGCTCGTTCTTTAGAAATTCTCGGGATTAATGAGATTTTTGTGAACCCATTGACACTCAGGCCGATGCAGCCGCCGCAGGCCCGGATGTAGCGGACATCCGGTTCGGACGGTCGCGCGATGGTCGCGTGCTTCCGACGCGGAACGAGCTTTGCTTTCTGTCGCTCGCCCGAAATACGCACCTGGGGGGGCATCCGAGGGGGATGCTGCAGGCGCTGTGGGCTCGTTCTCCGATGCGCTCGCATCGGCGCGAATCTTAGGAGTGCAGCTGAATGTCTGAGCGCGTTTCTGCGTCGAAGGCCGGTTCGTCTCTGCCTTCCGACGGCGGTCCGGTCGTGCGCGTTTTTCCATCGCGCCGCACCATTCGCAGGCTGGTGAATCGCGTGCGAATTGCGGCGACTTGGGTCGTCATCGCAGGCGTTTCGGTAGCCGGCGTGCCCGCCGAAGTGCTTGCCGCGCCGTTTTATTGGGACAGCGACGCCAGCGCCTCGGGCAACAACGCCAGCACCGGCGCGGGACTGGGAGGCTCGGGCTTGTGGGATACGACCACGGCCAACTGGTGGGATGGTGTCAGCGTAACGAATGACAACGTATGGAATAACGCGGGCATCGACACGGCAATCTTCACGGGCACCGGGGGCACGGTGTCGCTGGGCGCAGCGATCGTTGCCGGCGAACTCGACTTCAACCAGGCCGGGTACACGGTCGCCGATCCGAGCGGTTTTGGCCTGACGCTCGGCGGAAGCGCGCCGACGATCTCGGTCTCCAGCGGCGTCGCGGCCGTCGTGAGCGCGCAACTACATGGAACCAACGGCCTCATCATCGATGGTGCAGGGACGTTGACGCTTGGCAATGCGGCGAACGATTACACCGGCGACACGGTGCTGCGCGGTGGCTCGCTGCGCGCCTGGAACGACAGCAACCTGGGCGCGACGACCGGGAACGTGGTCTTCGATGGTGGCACGCTGCAGATTGCCGGCTTCGCCAGCAACCGCACATTCAACGTCAGCAGTTCGGGCACGATCGACGTTTCGCGCAACTTCACTGCGATGCTGCCGGGCGCGATCACTGGCTCGGGCTCGCTGACAAAAACAGGCTGGGGCGAGCTGCGCTTTTTGAACAACAACACCGGTTTCACCGGTAATCTGACGGTTAATTCCGGCGTCACGCGTGTCTTTAGCTACCAGGGCGTGCCGCAGGTGAGCTACACCGGCGCCCTGAATGCTGCGAACAGCTACACGATCAACAGCGGCGGCGACTTCATCGCCGACGCTTCGGGCGTTACGACGAGCATCTCGCCCGATTTGCTTTCGGATACGGCAACCATCTCGCTGCGCGGCGGACGGATTCAGTTTGCCAGCAACAATCTTAACTCGGGCGACTTCGCGTTTACCGAGACCGCCGGTGTTGTGAATCTCGACTCCGGGGCGTCGACAATCAACGTTGCGCATACTGCGACGAATTCGGCAAGCGTGTTCGACCTTGGCGCCCTGAACCAAAATTCCGTGGGAACGACGATCAACTTCACCAACAGCGGCGCCACGGGAACCCTGGGGCTGAGCGGAGACAATCCGCGGATCACGTTCCGCACCGAGCCGACGTTGAACGACGGCATCATCGGTGGCTGGGCGGTTGTGAACACCAACGATTTTGCCAGCTACATTTCGGGCCAAGGGGTCGGCGCCCTGAGCACCAGCGGCTTCTTGGGTTATTCGTCGACTGACCTCACCACGGCCGGGGCGACCGACAACGTTATTGTGACGAACACGCCGTCGGCAGCGATCACCAGTCGAACCGTCAATTCGCTCAAATGGAACGCGCTCACCAATTCGACAATGATGATCGCTTCGGGCAACACGCTAAACATCGATTCGGGGGGCTTGCTCGCCGTCGGCAATA
>DASZPI010000015.1:0-5107 GCA_035550355.1 Pirellulales bacterium | reverse complement strand
GAATCTCCAAGGCCGTTGCCCAGCGATCGGCGGTGAATCCGGGGTCAATATCGAATACCTGGTATTCGATGATCCCACGGGCCGGCACGACAAACTCCGCGGGCATCGACACCACCCGATCGGGAACGCCGATTGTCCATTCAAACGCAACGGTCGATCGCGATTGCGGCAACGGTTCGACATTGCCCCTCGGGCAACCCTCCGCAATCCAGCGCCGCAGCATCTCACGCTGCCAGTCGTCCAGGCTTAGATCGTTGGCAAATCGACCGAATTGTCGATCGGCATGCCACGGCGGCATTCGTCTCGCAGCGACGACCTCGTCGATCGTCGACGCCCATGCCGCAACTTGTTCGAAGCTGTCGAGGGGCATCGGCCCCACTCGACCGGCCGCATGGCATGTGGCGCAATGGCTGTTGATCAACGGGGCGATGTGCTCGGCATACGTCCATCGGCTCGCAGCGGGCGCCGGCTTGCGGCGCGGTATCAAACAGCCGGACGCTTCGATCTCAGGGACCGATACTTCTTTCCCGGCAAGCAATTCGTCGATCGCGCGCCGCAGATCGTGCTCGGTTGCCTGCGATCGGTGCCGGCCTACTCGATATTGGTCGTCAATCCGGCCGCGATAGCGCACGCGCTGCTGGGCATCGAGCACAACCACCTCGGGCGTGCGCGTCGCTCGCAGTGCGTCGGCGATCGTCGTGCCCTGGTCTTTCGCGATCGGAAACTCGAGCTGGTGCTGTGCGGCGAACGCACGAACTCGCTCGGCATGGTCGTGTTCGAGCGAATCGATTGCCAAGAATCGCACTCCCCGCGAGCCGTAGCGGCGATGCAATTCGTTGAGCCGCGGCACGTACAGCCGAGCCAGGGGACATTCCGTTCCCAGAAACACGACGACCAGCAGTTGCTCGCCGGGCGCAACCTCGATTGGGTGCGGTGCGCCGTCAACGTCGCGCAGCGTCGACGGGGCGGTCGTCACGGCCAGCCCCAGGGCGGCGATCCACGCCATGTACATACGCTGTCTGCCCTTTGAACAACCGATGCGCGTTAGCTGGACAACTAAACCTACCTTGCAGATCGCCGCCCCGAGACCGTCGAGCCACCTGCGTTTTCGGTTCGCAGGTCGTATAATCGGTCGAGGCCTGATCTGCTCCGCCTGGGAACACGTTTGGAACAAACCATGCGTTCGGCGTCGATGATTTGCACAGCGGTCCTCGGCAGCTTTCTGGCAACAGCCGCTATGGCGGCCGCCCCCAATGCCAAGCCGGGCGAGTTTTTCGAGAACCGTATCCGGCCGCTCTTGGTCGACCGTTGCGTGCGCTGCCACGGCCCTAGCAAGCAGGAATCGGGCTTGCGGCTCGATTCGCGCGAATCGCTGCTCAAGGGAGGCTCGACCGGACCAGCGATTGTCGTCGGCAAACCCGAGGAAAGCCTGCTGATCGAGGCGGTTAAGCACGAGAGCCTCGAAATGCCCCCCGACGAGGAGCTGCCGCCCGAGGAAATTGCCGCGCTCGAGGCCTGGATTCGTTCCGGGGCTGTGTGGCCCGGCGGCGGAATGGCGATGTCGGATGTGGTGCTTGGCGATCAAAAGCGGTTGTTCGCCGAGGCGAAGTCGCATTGGTCGTTTCAGCCGCTGACCAAACCTCACATTCCCGAAGTAAAGAACAGCACTTGGGTGCGCACGCCGGTCGATGCCTTCGTGCTGGCAAAGCTCGAGGCCGCCGGCATGCAGCCTTCGCCCATGGCCGATCGCCGCACGCTGCTGCGACGCCTTTCGTTCGATCTGATTGGCTTGCCACCCTCGTCGGCCGAGGTCGACGAGTTCGTTGCCGCCGGTCCGGCAAACACGGCGCCCACCTACAAAGACGTCGTCGATCGGCTGCTGGCAAATCCGCATTATGGCGAGCGCTGGGGTCGCCATTGGCTCGACATCGCCCGCTACTCGGACATGCGCGACTTCATTGCCGCCGGAGCCGATCGTCGTTATCCGTTCGCCTACACCTACCGCGATTGGGTCGTGCGGGCGCTGAACAACGACATGCCGTACGACGAGTTCGTGCGCCAGCAACTTGCCGCCGATGCCTACACCGACGACCCGCATTCGCCGAACCTGGCGGCGCTCGGACTGTTAATGGTCGGTCCGCGGTTTGTAAACAACCAATTCGAGCAGACGGCCGATCGCATCGACATGATTGGCCGCGGGTTTTTGGGACTGGCCATCACCTGTGCCCGCTGCCACGACCACAAATACGATCCGATTCCCACGGCCGACTACTACGCACTCTATGGCGTGTTTGCCAGTTGCGAGGAGCCGGCCGAGTTTCCGACCTTGGCGGGCATGAGCCCTGGGCCGGAGATGGTTGCCGACTACGAGCGCGCCAAGGCCGAAAAGGAAGCCGAGCTGGACGCTTACGGACGGGACATGCGCGATGAAGCGTATGCGGCGCTCCGCGCGAAGCCGAGCGAATACTTGCTCGGTTACTACGACATGAATATTGCGAAGAACGATTCGATCCGCGGCGTGATCGACAAGCGCAAGGTGAAAGAGACGGCCATGACGCCGCTGGCCGACAATCTCGATCGCTTCCGCCGCGAGACCAAGTGGCATGCCGATCCGGTGCTCGGTCCATTGCTGTCGCTGCTGCCGGTCATCGACCAGAACTTTTCAGGCCGTGTAGCGAAGCTCGCCAAGTTCGGCGTGACCGAAGGCGAGCCCAGCCGGCCCATCAATCCGATCGTGCTCGACGCGCTGCGAAAACATCGACCCGCCGACAAGCAGGCATTGATCGCGCTGTACTGCCAGGTGCTCGATCGCGCCGCGGAAGCATGGCAAGCCTTGGGCAAGAAAGCGAATTCGCCGTCCGCGGCGCTTGCCGACGCCGACTTGGAGCAAGTTCGCCAGGCGATGTGGGCCGAGGATGGGCCCTTCGCGTTCACCGTACCGCAGGTGATCGCGGCCTCGAAACTGTTCGGCAACAATCGCACAACCTTGGCCAAGTACGAGAAGGCGATTCAGGAAGTCGAAAGCACGCACCCTGGATCGCCGGCCCGCGCATTCATGCTGGTCGACAAGGCAAAGCCGGTCGTCAACCAGGCGGTGTTCGTGCGCGGCGACCCGCTGCGCAAAGGCGAGACGGTCCAGCGGCATTTTCTCCGCGTTCTCGATCCGTCGACCAAGCCCTTCACGCACGGCAGCGGACGCAAAGACCTGGCCGAGGCGATTGCCGATCCTAAGAACCCGCTCACCGCCCGCGTGTTGGTCAACCGCGTGTGGATGCACCACTTCGGCTCGGGGCTGGTCGACACCCCGGGCGACTTCGGCTTCCGCAGCACGCCGCCGTCGCATCCCGACCTGCTCGATTGGCTCGCGGCAGATTTCATCGAGCATGGTTGGTCGCTGAAGCACCTTCACCGCCGGATTGTGATGTCGAACGCCTATCGGCAATCGAGCCGCAACCATCCCGAGGCCGCGGCAAAAGACCCTGACAATCGACTATTGTGGCGCGCCAATCGGCGCCGGCTTGATTTCGAATCGATGCGCGACGCCTTGCTCGCTAGCGCCGGCCGATTGGACGAGACGATCGGCGGCCGCGCGGTGTCGTTGTCCGAGCGGCCGTTCACCACGCGCCGCACTCTTTACGGCCTGGTCGATCGGCTGAACCTGGACCCGATCTTTTCGACCTTCGATTTTGCTTCGCCCGACGTCAGCACTCCCGAGCGTGCCGAAACGACGGTGCCCCAGCAGGCGTTGTTCGGCATGAACCATCCGTTCGTCATCGAGCAAGCCCGCGCCATGCTGCGGTCGTCCGAAATCTCGTCGGCCGATTCCGACATTGGAACGTTGCGCGGGCTGTACGCGCGGGTCTACCAGCGCAAGCCGACGCCGATTGAGATTCAAATGGGACGCGCCTTCGTCGCGGCCGCCGAGAAGCACGCGCGCGAGCATCGGCCCCAGCCGGTGTGGCAGTATGGCTTCGGCGCCGATGATCCAGCAACGCCGGCCGATGAACGCTTTGAGCCGCTCGGGACATTTATCGACGGCAACTACCAGGTCGGCGAAATCTATCCCGATCCGAAACGCGGACACGTTCGGCTGAACAAAAACGGCGGGCACCCGGGCAAGAACCTCGAGTTGGCCGTGATCCGTCGCTGGCGCGCCCCGCATGCGGTAACCGTCGACATCTCGGGGACGCTGTCGCATCTGAGCGACAAGGGCGACGGCATCCGCGCGCGAATCATTGGTCCCAAGGGCCAGCTGCTCGGCCAGTGGAACGTGCATAACGACAAGGTCGAAGTCGACATCAAATCGGTTGCTGTGCGCGAGGGAGACGTGATTGATTTCGTCGTCGATCCGCTCAAGACCAACACGTCGGACAGCTTTGGCTGGTCTCCCAAATTGCGCTCGGTTGCGGAAAACAAAACCAAGCACGAAAACGTCGAAGTTTGGGATGCGCGAGCCGACTTTGGTCCGCCTCCACCGCCCCCGCTGAACGCGTGGGAGCAGTTGGCCCAGGCGCTGCTTCTGACCAACGAGTTCTTATTCCTGGATTGAACACCGATGACGGCATACATGTTGAATGGGTTTTCGCGCCGCGAGATGTTACAGCGCGTGGGGATGGGGTTCGGCTCGGTGGCGCTGTCGGCATTGATGGCCGAGCTCGGCATGTCGGCCACGACCGAATCGCCCGACCTGGGGGCGGCCAGTTCGTCGCTCGCGCCCAAGCAGCCGCATTTCAAGCCACGTGCCACGCGCATCATACATTTGTTCGCCAATGGCGGCCCGTCGCAACTCGACACGTTCGATCCGAAGCCTGCGCTGGCGAAGTTTCACGGCAAGCCGTTGGACAAAAAACTTACTAGCGACAAGCGTATCGGCGGCGCGGCGTTTGCTTCGCCGTTCAAGTTCTCGCGGCACGGCCAGAGCGGCCTGGACATTAGCGAGCTGTTTCCGAAGCTGGCCAAGCACGCCGACGATCTGTGCGTCGTGCGCTCGATGACGACCGACGTTCCAAACCACGAGCCGGGCTTGATGATGATGAATTGCGGCGAGATTTCACAGCCGCGGCCGAGCATGGGCTCGTGGGTGCTGTACGGACTCGGCACCGAGAAC
>DASZPI010000014.1:0-5871 GCA_035550355.1 Pirellulales bacterium | reverse complement strand
CTCGATGCAAGTTCTCGAGGCTTGTCTTGATCGCCGCGTGCCGATCGTCGTTGCCACCACCGGCTTCAGTGCCGAGCAACAGCAGCGCATTCGCCTGGCGGCGCAAACCATTGCCGTGCTTTGGGCGCCGAGCATGAGCCTGGCCGTCAACCTGGCGATGAAACTCTCGGGCATCGCAGCGACGGCCTTGCGTGGGCACAGCAGTGGCGTCGATGTGGAAATTATCGAGCGGCACCACCGCTACAAGGAGGACGCCCCCAGCGGCACCGCGCTGAAGTTCGGCGAGATTATCCGCGCCGCCATGGGACAACTGCACGAACGCCATGGCCGCGAAGGCCGCCCCGGCGCGCGGCCGCACAACGAGATCGGTTACCATGCGGTCCGCACGGGCGACAATCCCGGCGAGCACACGATCGTGTTCGGCATGCTGGGCGAGACGCTCGAGATCGCCGTGCGCGCCAGCAACCGCGACTGCTACGCCTACGGCGCCCTGAGCGCCGCCAAGTTCATCGCACACCGCCCCGTCGGGCTGTACAGCATGAACGATGTGCTGGGGATTTGAGTACTCAGTACTGGGTGCGCAGTCCCATGAAGTGCGAAACCGGCTACCTGTGCGATATCTGTGGCGGCGATGTCGAGGCGATCACCAATAGCGATCTGTACCTGCGGTTCGTCATCGGCATGGTCGATCCCGAGACGCTGCACACCACACGCGAGCGGCACATCCACTGCAATCCCGCGCTCGCACAGTTCATTGTTGACGACGATTTCCCGCCGCTCACGGCCGAGGGCCCGTTCGACAAGCGCCAGCTCGATCCGGCCTTCGTGCGCGAACGCGAATCGCTGGTCACGCGCGGCTGGCAGCGGCTGCGCGAAATCGTCGGTCGCGACCTGCCGATCATCGAATACCCGTTGCCCGAAGTGCGCGCACAATTCGCTCGGCGGGCGTTCTAACGCAGCTCGGCCGCCAGGGCCAGCGCTCCGTGCACCACCACTTCCTCGCCAAGCTCGGCGGCGGCGATGCGATACTTGTTCTTCAGCGGCGGGAAGACATAGCGCGCCGTTGCCGCCGTCACGGGGTCGAAGAACCATCGCTCGCCAATGAGCGACACGCCGCCGCCAATCACCACCACCTCGGGCGACAGCAACGTGAGCATTTGTGCCACGGCCCACCCCAGCGCCGTGGTCGCTCGATCGAGCACTTCACCCGCCGCACGGTCGCCATCGCTCGCAGCAGCGGCAACAAGTTGAGCGGTCCAACGTGCACCACCTGAACGGCGCGGCAACCGAACGTTCGCAGCCGCGGCGATGCCGGTCCCCGAGGCAATCGATTCGACGGTCTGTTCAGCATCGACGGCATCGAGTCCTGGGCGCAGATGCCCGATCTCGGCCGCTCCCGCGCCGTTGCCGCGATAAATGCGGCCGTCGATCACCAGCCCTCCGCCCACGCCGGTGCCCACGGTGATGTAAAACACCGGATTCGCACCGCGCCCGGCGCCGTAATGCGCCTCGGCCAAGGCGGCCACGTCGGCGTCGTTACCCAAGGCCGCGACGAGGCCCAATTCGCGCCGCGCCCACTCGACGATCGGGAAACCGTCCCACCCGGCGATCTGGTGACTCTTGATCGTGCGTCCGCGCTCAAGATCGATGGGGCCGCCGAAGCCGATCCCTGCCGCAGTCACCCGATGCTCGGTCAGCAGCTTTTTCGAGAGCGCGAGAATCTGCTGCCGGATTCCCTCGGCACCGCGGTCGATGGCAACCGTCGATCGCTCGAGCGCGACGAGCTTGCCGTCGCCACGGCCGATGCCGACCTGCAGCTTCGTCCCGCCGATTTCAATGCCGAGAAACATAGTGGACAGTGGTCAGTCGAAAGTGATCGGTTTTGCCGGCAGCAGTTATCAACCGTCCACGAACCACTGCCCACCGATCACTACTTGTACCGCCCCTCGCGGTTGATGCGCGCGAACACGTCGTTCAGCACCCAATGGAACAGCGCCAAATGAATGCTCTCGACCATGCCCATGTCATCCAGCGGAACATGCAGCCCGGCCTGAGTCATCTGCTTGAGCTTGCCACCCTTGAAGCCGGTGAGGCCAAAGGTCTTCAGATCGTGTCGGTTGGCCCAATCGACGGCGGCCAACACGTTGGGGCTATTGCCCGAGCCGCTGATCGCGATCACCACGTCGCCCGGGCTGCCGTAGTTCATCAACTGCTGCACGAAAATCTGGTCGTAGCCCACGTCGTTGCCGACAGCCAAGATCCAGCCCAGATTGTCGGTCAGGCTCATCACCTTCAGGCGTTTTTTTGATTCGTCGCGCAGGTCGCTTTCGCGCAGCGAGCTCTTGCCCAGGTCTTCGCTCATGTGGGTGGCGGTGGTTCCCGAGCCGCCGTTGCCGAAGATGAACACAAACTTTTCTCGCTGCCAGGCCTCGAAAATCAGGTCGGCCCATTGCCGCATCGACGCCTGATCGACGCGGTCGATCTCCTCGTGCAGCCGCTGGATGTAGGTCGAGGTATCGAGCGTGGCTCCCAACATGCAAAGAATCTCCGCAAAGGGCGACGGTTTCCGACGCATGTTATTTTACTACGGCGGCGCAGTGGATTGGAGCCCAGTGCCCGTGGTGCTATCTTCAGGCACGATGAAACAGCGGCGCAAGCCATGGATGCAGCGGCTCGACGATCGCCTGGACCGCGCTGGGCGCGATTGCGACTTCGGCCCGTGGCGGGCGTTGCGGCACCGTGTGTCGGCGCTCGAGCAGTGGATCGAGACGCTGCCACCGCTCGATGCCGAGCAACAGCAGGTATTGGCCGATTGGCTCGAGTGGCTGCCGGGTCCGCCCGATCACGTCCACTGCCCGCGTCCGCTCGCTCGCTATGCCTTTCGCCTCGAATCGGGAGCGCGCATCCGATTCGAGCTATCGGCGATCGACCATCCCGAGCTGGTTGCCGCGGCGGGGAACACGCTCGAGGTCCGTATTCCGCGCTGTTGGAAAAGTGCGTCGCTGCGCCGCACCGCTGGCGATTTCGCGGTCGCAATTCTTGCCACGCTCGAACAAGCTGGGCACCCATCGCTGCCGGTTGCGTGCTTGCAACATCATCTGACACGGTTCCTCGGATGGCATCGGCAGCCGGTGCCGATTTACAATCGAGCGCCGCCGCGCTGGCGGGCCGAGCTCGACCGCCTGGTGGTGCAGCACTGGTGTCGCGGTTCGCCCCAGGCGACGCTCGTAAGCGAGGCAGGCCGCCGTATTGCCGCTGCGCTCGGCGAGCATCGGCAGCGGTTTGCCGAGCTATGGCAGCGTGTGCCGCGCGTCGTCGAGCGCTGCTGGTGCGTGACGATCGATCGCCTGCCGTCGGCTTTGCACGGCGAGATTTGCCGCTCGGAATCGCAGGTTCGGCAATGGCGCGAACGGCTGGCGATCGACGATCCGATCACGCCTGCGTTTCTGCGCACGCATCCGCACCTGGTGGTCGATACGCGGCATTTCGACAGCGCCTTTTGCCGGCGGGTCAGCAAAGCGCTGGGGTCGCAAGTTCGCGCCGACGGCATGTTGATCTGTGGCGAAAACTCGGCGGCGCTGCGCTGGCTGCTGGCGCAATCGATCGACCCGGTGCGGTGCGTGTTCATCGATCCGCCGTACAACACGGGCAGCGCGGTGTGGAGCTACGGCGATCGATTCGATCACGCGACCTGGGTGGCAATGATGCGCGATCGATTGGCCCTGGCGCGCGAGCTGATGCGCGACGATGCCGCCATCTTCGTCACGCTCGACGACCACGAACAAGCCCGCCTGCGGCTGCTGCTCGATGAGCTATTCGGCGAACAGAATTTTTTGGCGACGATCATTTGGGAGAAGGTCCATACGCGGAAGAATTCGGCGCGGCACTTCTCGGTGTCGCATGATTATCTGCCGGTGTTCGCAAAAAATCGCGAGCGCTGGCGACGCAACTTGCTGCCGCGAGACGACACGAGCGCGTACGCGAATCCCGACGACGATCCGCGCGGAGCGTGGAAACTTGACCCGGTGTATGCCAACAAGCCCTACGCCGCCGACTACACGATCACGAAACCGAACGGCGTGCGCTTGGCGCCTCCGCCCGGACGATACTGGCGGTTCAGCCGCGAGAACTTCGCGCGCAAAGTTGCCGCGGGCGAGGTCGTGTGGGGCGACGGCCACGCGTGGCCGATGGTCAAGCGGTACCTGGCCGACGTACAGCAGGGCCTGGTGCCGACGACGCTGTTCTCGCGCACGCTGGCCGGCGACAACGCCCTGGCCAATGCCGAGCTGGTCGCGATGTTCGGCGCCGCGCGGCAGGTCACGTATCCCAAGCCGTCGCTGTTGGTGCGGAGAGTATTGCAAATCGCCACCGACGCGCACGCCGGCGACACGGTGCTCGATTTCTTCGCCGGCTCGGGGGCGACCGTGCAAGCGGTGATCGACCAGAACCGCGCCGACGGCGGCAACCGGCGCTGGATTGCGATCGAAGCGAGCGACTGTTTCGACACGCTGCTCGTGCCCCGCACGATCAAGGCCCTGTACGCCGAGCAGTGGAAGCGAGGCAAACCGGCCTCGGCCCATGGCGTGAGCGCGGCGTACGAGATTGTGCGACTTGAATCGTTCGAGGACGCGCTGGCCGCCGACGCCTGAAGGGGCGGTGCCTCGGCGCGCCACCAAGACCGCGGGGTGGGTCGAGCCGAGATTTGCGGCTTAACCCACCCCACGACGCGGTACGAACACGGCAGGCGGAAGCCTGAGCCTCGCTTAACGAAGCCCGGTCGAGCGGAACATCGGCGGCAGGCCGGGGCCGAAGTACGTGTTCCAGAGCAGTTGCAGCTCGTAGTTGAACGACTTCGGGTTGGTCGTCGGCGCGACCGCGGCCACGGAGACCGTCGAGCGCTGGTTAAGCACGAACGTCAGACCCGAGGTGATGTTGACCTGGTCCTGGTAGCTGACCGTGCCGGCCATCGAGTTGAACGCGCCGCCGGTGACTTGCAGCATGTTGGCCATCGTAATGGCGTTCGAGCCAACCGCACGCTGCGACTTGTTCGTGGCAAAATCGCCGTGCACTTCGACCATCGGCACCACCGCCGTGATCCAGCGGTTCGTCGGGCGACGGATGATGTAACCTAGGCCGAGGTCCGAGTAGATGTACGTGGTGTCGCGGACGTTGAACGGCGTGTCACTGGCCAGGAAGCCTTGCATGAACAAACCTTGCCGGGGGCGGCCCAGCGACTTATAGAACGCCATGTAGGGCTGGATGCTGGCGGTATGCTGCACGCCGTCGACCGTGAACAGCGGCGGCACGTTGCCGATCGTCGACGGGCCCGAGTTGGCGGTGACCGCGGTGCCAATGCTCAACACGTTGGCGTTCACCGGGTCGTAGATCAACGCGTATTTGAACGTGGTGATCAGGTCGCCGATGCTGCTCTGCGTGTTGCCGCCTTGGCCGAACGGGTTGCCACCGAACGTGTTGACCGGCGTGCCGATCGAGTTGTTCACGCCCGGAGCGACAATGTAATACGGCAACCGCATGCCGACGCTGAAGCGTTGGTCGGCCGAAACTTTTTCGAAGCCGAAGATTTGCCGCGTGACGCCAGTCGAGCCGTCGATGCGGTCAAAGTAGTTGGTCGTCAGGATGATGCGGGTCCGCGGCCAGGGGCTTTCGTTATCCGACTGCTTGAAGATGTGCGAAGCCAGCGGCGTGGCCAAGGCGTGCCCGTGGTTGTCGTACGAAATGCCCGAGGGGACCGTGATCGTGCCCCCGCCGGTGGTCGTTACCGTATTGGCATACTGCAGGTTCGGCGCGTTAAACGAGGCGCCCAGGAAGAAGTCGCCCAGCATATTGGGGCCGGCCGAGGCAAAGCCCCGA
>DASZPI010000013.1:0-3439 GCA_035550355.1 Pirellulales bacterium | reverse complement strand
GCCGACACAACGACCGCCACGGCAAAGCCGCAGGCCACCAGCGCGAACAGCAGAAAGAACACCGAGTGCCAGTTGATTGCGTCCATCACTCGGCGCTCCCCTGGGCCAAGCGCTCGGGGCGCGTCGCGGCTAACCGATCGATATCGCCCGGCAATGGTTCGTCGTTGATCGGCTGGGCGTACATGGCGTAGGGACGCGATCGAATGCCGACACCGCCCGGCAGGTAATATGTCCAGGCCACGGCGCCCAAGAACATGACCGCCGCAATCGGTGTGCAGTACTTCAGGCACACGCGCATCACCTGGTCGATCCGCAGCCGCGGCAACGTCCAGCGGGCCCACATCATGAACGTCACGCCGACGACGCATTTGAACAAGAAGTTCAGCATTCCCAAAAAGTTGCCGAAATAGCCAAGCACCGCACCATTTTCATGCGTAAAGCCGATCCAACTGGCGATCGGCAGCGGGCCATTCCAGCCGCCGAAGAACAAGGTCGCCGCCAGGCCACTGACGGCGAACATCGAGCCGTATTCGGCCATGAAGAAGAAGCTCCAGCGCAGCCCCGAATATTCGGTATGGAAGCCGGCAACGAGCTCGCTTTCGGCCTCGGCCAAGTCGAACGGGGCGCGATTCACGCTGGCCGTGGCGCAGGTGAAGTAAACCCAGAAGGTGATGAAGGTGAACGGGTCGTGCCAGATGAACCAGTTGGTGAGCAGGCCTTCCTGCATTCGGCCGATCTCCACCAGGTCCATCGTCCCGGCGATCAGCACCGGCACCACGACACACATGCCCATCGGCACTTCGTAGCTGACGACCTGGGCCGCCTCGCGCATTGCGCCGAACAACGACCACTTGGACGCCGAGGCGTATCCGGCCAAGATGACGCCGAACACTTCGAGCCCCAGCACCGCCAGAATGAAGAACACGCCGGCATTGAGATCGAGCGCCACCCAGCCATCGCTAAACGGCAAGGCGAGATACGCGCAGAACGAGGCGCAAAAGCTCACGTAGGGAGCCATGCGAAAGAGCATCGCATCGGCCCCGTTGGGCATCAGGTCTTCTTTGGTCAGCAGCTTGATGCCGTCGGCCAGCGTTTGCAGCCAGCCGAACTTGCCGCCGGTGCGGGTCGGGCCGAGGCGGTCCTGAATGCGGCCCGAGACTTTTCGCTCGAGCCAAATGAAAAACAACGCGCCGACAGCCACCACGTTGATGATCAGCCCGGCATGGATCAGCGCAACGAGAAGGTAGGCAAGCCAGACCGGTAAGTATTGAGAAAGGTACGCGGCCACGGCGGCAATTCGTCCCGGAAAACCCCCAGCGCAGAGCGGCGCGATCGGGCCGCCCAAAAGCTCGTGAAATATGGCACAAGCCGCCCACGACTACAAGACCCGACCCGCAAATGACAATGCCGAAAGCCAGTTCGGCAAATCACTGATGCGATGGCCGGGCCCTGCGAGGCGCGAACCATGGGTAGATTGCCGGCACTACCAATGTGGTCAACAGCGTCGAGGTGATGAGGCCGCCGATCACCACCGAGGCCAACGGGCGTTGAATCTCGGCGCCGGAGGTAGTCGAAAGTGCCATCGGCAAAAAGCCGAAGCTCGCCACCAGGGCGGTCATCAAAATGGGTCGCAGCCGCATGAGCGCGGTTTGCGCCGCCGCCGTTCGGGCGTCCATGTCTTCGGAGCGTAAGTGCTCGGCAGCGCTAACCCAGACCAAGCCATTGAGCACCGCCACACCGAACAAGGCGATGAATCCAACGCCGGCCGAGATGCTGAACGGCATGCCGCGCACGGCCAGGGCAAAGATACCCCCCGAAGCGGCGACCGGCACCGCCAGAAAGATCAGCAGCGCCAGCCGCGCACAGTGGAAGGTGCTGTACAGCAACAGGAAAATCATCAGCAGCACGACCGGCGTGATCAACGCCAGGCGCAGGCTGGCCGTCTGCAGATTTTCAAAGTCACCGCCCCAGCGCACCGAATAGCCTGGCGGCAACTCGATATGCTCGGCCACGGCGCGTTGTGCGTCGGCGACAAAGCTGGCGACGTCGCGGCCCCGCACGTTCACTGCTACATAGGTGCGTCGTCGCGTCGCTTCGTGCTCGATGCTCGGCGGCGACTCTTCGAGAATGACGTCGGCCACTTCGCCCAGCGGCACCTGCCGGCCCCCCGCTTTGCCGACCGGGATTTGTTCCAGCAGATACGAGCTCTCGCGCCACGGCTTCAAAAATCGCACGATAATCGGAAACCGGGCGCGTCCTTCGAGCACCTGACCAACCTGGTAGCCACCGACCGTGGCAACGGCATTCATTACCTCGGCGGCGTCGATGCCATACAGCGCCAGGCGATCGGCCTTGGCTTCGATTCGCAACGTGGGGATATTTGCCTGGTAATCGGCCTTCACGTCGGCAGCGCCGGGAATGCCGCGCAGTAGTTGCTCGATCTCCTTGCCTTTGTGCCCCAGGGCGGTCAGGTCGTCGCCATACAGCAGCACGGCCACATCGGACTTGACCCCCGCCACCAGCTCATCGACGCGCATTTCGATGGGCTGAGTGAAGGCGAATTTCACCGCCGGCACGCGCTCGCTCAGCACGCGCGACATTTCGTTCACAAGCTCCTCGCGGCTCTTCCAGCGGGGCCATTTATTGTGCGGCTTGAGGATTACCCAGACGTCGGTCTGATGCACGCCCATCACATCGTTGGCAATCTCAGGTCGGCCGGTCTTGCAGAAAACGGTCTGTACTTCGGGAAACGTCTTCACCAACTTCTCGATCTCGGTGGACATCCGGATCGAATCTTCGAGCGTGGCGCTCGGCAGCCGCTCGGCGGCGATCAGGATGTCGCCTTCGTCGAGCTTGGGCATGAACTCGGCGCCCAGGTGCGCTGCCAACGGTATGCTCGCCAGGAACACGCCCAAGGCGATCGCGCCGGTCAGCACTGGGTGCCGCACCGAGCGGCGCACCATCGGCCCGTACAAATGCTTGACCGCCCGGATCAACCACACCTCGCGCTCGTCGAGATGCTTGGGCAGGAACATCGAGGCCAGCACGGGCATCAGCGTCAGCGACAAAACCAGCGATCCAGCCAACGCGAATAGCACCGTCCAGGCCATGGGCTTGAACAGTTTTCCTTCGGTGCCTTGCAGGCCAAGGATCGGCAAATACACCACCGCGATAATCAATTCGCCGAATAACGTGGGCTTGCGAACCTCGATGGCTGCATCGCGCACCACGTCGTCGTGTGGTCGGTGCGGATTTTCGGAGATGCGCCGCATGCAGTTCTCGACCATGATCACCGAGCTGTCGACGATGAGGCCAAAGTCGATCGCCCCCAGGCTCATCAAGCTCACCGAGATGCCAGTGATCGCCATGATGTTCGTTGCGAACAGCATCGAAAGCGGAATGGCCAGCGCAACGATCAACCCCGCTTTGAAACTCCCCA
>DASZPI010000012.1:0-4301 GCA_035550355.1 Pirellulales bacterium | reverse complement strand
GCTGATCGTTCCGAACAAAGAGTTCATCACCGGCAAGCTCGTGAACTGGACCTTGAGCGACTCGGTGCTGCGCGTCGTCGTGGCGGTGGGCGTCGATTACGATAGCGACCCGCTGGTGGTCACCCGCATCCTGTTGCAAATCGCCCGCGAGCATCCGTCGATTCTCGAAGAGCCCGCACCGTCGGCCGTGCTGCACAAATTCGGCGACAACGCCCTGGAATTCGAGCTGCGTTGCTACGTTTCGGGCATGGACAAGCTATCGCCGGTGCAGCACGACCTGCACGTTAAAATCGAGGAGCGCCTGCGCAAGGCGGGGATCGAGATCGCGTATCCCCACTGCGATGTGCGGGTGCGAGAGCTTGCGGAGCCCATGGCCACGGCCGCGGCGCGAGCGCTGGCCGGCCCGCACGGCTCGGCGCAGTTCGGCCCGCAGCCCGCCGGGGTTGAAAACCGGTCGCGAATCAGCGCCTAGCGTCAGACCGCCGAGTTACCGCAACGACAGGATCTTGGCCCGGCCGTCATCGACCGCGATCTTGTCTTCGCGCGCCAGCCAGCCGATGGCCTGCATCACCAGGTCGCGCGGCAGTTCCAACTCGCGCACCACCTTGGCGGTGCTCATCGGCCCGCGCTCGTCGAGCAAACGCCAGACCGCGCCGGCGGCCGCGCCAATTTGCGTGGTCGTATCCATCATTGTCGCCATCGAACAGCTCTCCACGAATGTCAACCAAACAGCGGCGGGCAAGGCGCGAATCGGACTCGTGGCGTGATCAACGGCTCGGAATCACCCCGTGGGGTGACGACCGATTAGCGATCGGCCTCTTCGCCCGCGGCGACTGCCTTCAACGAGCGTTCGAAGCTCGCCGCGCTCATCGTAGGATTGAGCAGGCTGAGAGTCATCGCGTCGAAGATCGCCCCGACCTCTTCGTATTCTTGATCGTCGGCCTGACACAGCAGCAGGTAGGTGCCGCGGGTCGTGGCCAACGCCCTGATTTGCGCCGTGCTCGTCAGGTCAAAACAATAGAAGTTTAGGTCGCTGCCCAGCACTTCGTGCCCGGCGATGACATCGCAGAACGGTTCGGCGTCCAATTCCTGATATTCTTGCCGCATCGCTTCGAGCGCAGCGTCCGCCACGTCCGATGCTTCCAATCCGGGCGGATGCACGATCACCGACCAGAACGCCCCGTGCGGGCTGTAGACGGAAAGCATGCTGTTACCGTCAAGCGCTTCACTCTCGTCAAGGGTCCAATGATCCGGATAAAAGAAACGCATTCCAAGTTTTTCGTACACGGCGGTCATGCGCTTTCCTCCCGGGGTGCGACCGGATTTTAGTCGGCCGATTCACTATGCAAATATTACCAAAACCAGCCCCGCCTGCACCCGGTTTTTCGCTTCGATCATGAAAGTTGATCTTGCGTTTGCAAAGCTTTCGACACTACCATTCTTCTCCATTCTACCACGCGCGCGGATCGGCAAAGCCTAACGTCGGCCTACCTGCCCGCGGACAGCGACTACCCGCGCTTAGGAACGCCTGAAAACCCGAGATCTGGGACGATGTCCAGATTGCGTAAGCTGTTGACCTGCTCGGGTTACCGTTGGTCTTCGATGCTCGGTCGCGGTGCGCGCTGGGTCTGCGTTGCATGGGGCGTCATTTATCCGACCGGCTGCCGCCTGCCGCTGCACGAGGGCCCCGTTTCGCGCTCGCTGGCTGCCAGCCGCCAGTTGTCGCACCGTGGCGTGAACGCGCTGGAGCGCGGCGATTCGCGCATGGCCGAAGGCATCCTGGCCCAGGTCGTCGACCAATGCCCGGGCGACCCCGAAGCGCGGCGGCATCATGCCGAGGCGCTGTGGAACGTCGGCGAGCAGACCAAGGCCATCGCCGAGCTCGACGAAGCCTTGCGCCTGGCGCCCGACGACGACGAAATGCGGGTTGCGGCGGCGCGCATGCGCTTGGCGGTCGGCGATCTTTCCGGAGCGCGTCGCCAGGCCGACGACGCCGTTCGACTGAACCCCAACTCGGCATCGGCCTGGGCGGCACGCGGTCGCGTGCAGTTGCGTAACCGCCAACCGCGCGAAGCATTGGCCGACCTGCATCGCTCGCTGGGCCGCGCCCCCGACGATCGCGAGGCGCTGCTCGATCTGGCCGAGTGTTATCGACAGCTCAATCAACCGCAACGCGCACTGCTGGCGTTGCAACACGTGGGCGACACCTACGCCCCGGGTGACGAGCCGCAGCAAGTTCTGTGGCAGCAAGCCTTGGCGCTCGGCGCGTTGGGGCGGCATAGCGATGCGGCGCGCACGCTGATCGCGGCGCGCGACCGCGGACCTGCATCGAGCACTCTGCTCGAGCATTTGGCAGCCGCTCAGCACGCCAGCGGACAGCTCACCGAGGCGACGCAAACCCTGGCCCAGGCGCAACAGCTCAATCCGGCCGTTGCGCTGTCGGCGCCGGCAGCGCCGGCTGCGCCGAATGCACCGGTCGCAAGGGCCCAGGTTGCCGACGGCACTGTCAATCGCTGACCAAGGCCGGCATCGGCCGCCGCCGGCGTCGCGCCCGGCTTGAGACGATCTGCGTCGTCCCGCACGATCGTCGTGCTCGTTAGGGATTGCGCCGATCACGTTCATTTTTCGAATTAGACGATGTTGCTTGGCAATCGTCATTTTGACGCCTGCGTAACCACGTCGTAGGGTTGAGACGTTGCGGACCGTGTGCCGGCGGGCCTCGCTCGGCGATGACGGTCGGCTTGCCTTACGATCAGGAGCTCGCTGTTATGTCGCTCATGATGGAATCCGACGCGAAGCCCTTTTACGATCGCCGGACCGGTGGCGAAGCGGTTAGTCTGCCCGCGGGGCGCGAGCGTCGCCAGTTTTCCGACGGCCATGCCATGCTGTCGCCCGAGGCGCAGGAACTCGCCAACGCGGTCGACAATTACAAGCTGATGCATCGCCGGCGCTTCGTGACGTACGAAGAAATTCTGAACGTCGTCAAATCGCTGGGCTACGAGCGCGCGATGCGCTAGTCGCTCTCTTCGGCGCGCCCGGTGAGGGCGTCGAACTCGTAGACCGCCGGCATCAGCATCGCCGCGACGTTGAATCCGTACGCGGCGACAATTGCCAGAAAAACAGCCAGCGTGTGGCCGAGCAAAAAGCTCGTCAGCCCGTAGAACGTTGCCACCGGGCAAAAAAACGCGGCAGCAAACGTCGCCGTCGACGGGTTGCGCGCTCCCAGCGCGGCGTACAACCCTGCTCCACCGCCGACGATCATCGCCAAGAACGGCTGCAACTGAAACGCAAACGAGCCGCTGAACGCGGTCAGAATGCGCATCGTGGTTGCAATGCCCAGCCCCAGGAACAACATCGTTCCCAGGCTGACGCCGATCGCCAGCCGGCTGCGCGTGTAACTGAGCCCGCAGTGAAAGCCCAGCACGGCGGCAAAGATGCACAATAAACCCCAGCCTGCCAGGACCAGCACAAACGGTTCGACGCCAATCGTTGCCGAGCCGCGCAGGTACACGATCAGCGCCGCCGGCAGCAGCACCATCTCCTTCGCATTCCACAACGCGCCGGCAAGCTTGCCGAACACAATCTCACGGCTGGTCAGGTCGGTCACCAGCAGCAGGTCGAGCGCGTAGGTGTCGCGCTCGCTGGTCATTCCGGTCACCGCTTGCGCGTTGACGAGCAACAAGCTCAGGATCATCAGCGGCACTAGCGGAACGGCAAGGTCGATCGGCGCAGTCGGCACGGTCGCCGCGTTCATCCGCACCACGGCCACGATCGTCAGCGCCAAGGGAACAAGGTACAGAACGCGTAGCAGCCACGTTCGCCGGCCGTAGGCCCAGGTTCGCATCTCGCGCCACAGGATGGGATTGTCCCACATCTTGCGGGCTTGGTGCGGGTGCGCAGCCAGGGGCTTGGGCGTTGCGTCCGATCCGGCGAGTTCGTCGTGCATGCGATGCGGCTCGCTGCCGGTGTTCCAAGCACGCAGTCGCCAGGCGCCGATGCCCATGATTACAGCCGACATCAACACGTTCGCGGCGCAAAACGCCGCGATGCTCGTCGCCGCCCAAAAGTCGTGCGCCCGATCGACGATTGGCCGTGCCGCATGCCGCAACGCATGCCAGGGACTCAGCGCCAGCGACAGGTCGTCGAACCGCAGCACGGCATGCGACGCGCCCAGGCTTGCCAGCACCTCCCACAACCCCGACCAGGCCAACAGCGCGACCACGGCCAGGGCCAGGCTTTGAAAGGTCCGCTCGCGCCAGAAGCCGAGCGTCGTGCCGAACGCGGCGGCCGTGACGATCGAC
>DASZPI010000011.1:0-2289 GCA_035550355.1 Pirellulales bacterium | reverse complement strand
GCGTCTGGCAGCGCTAGCGCGGGTGACCCCAAAACCCGAGGAGGCTGCCAAGGTGCAAGCGGCGGTCGCGGCGCTGAGCGAATCAGTGGAAGGACTGCAACAGAAACTGTCGCGGCTCGATCCCGATTTCCACCGTGCGTGGGCTGAACGGACGATTTCGTCCGATGACTTGCGCCAATTGCTGCCGAAAGATGTCGCGCTGATCGATCTGCTCGAATACGATCATTACATTCCGGCGACCGAGAAAGGCAAAAACTTGACGTCGGAGAAGCGGATCGTGGCGTTTGTGCTGCGCGGCGACTTGCCGGTGGCTTGTGTCGAGCTGGGTTCCAGCGCGACCATTGCGCAAATCGTCGATGCCTGGCGGGCCGGCTACGGCCATCTGGCCTCCGCTGATGGTGAAGCGCCGGGGCCCGAGCTACGCCGGATGGTGTGGGAACCGCTCGCGGCGCACCTTTCGGACGCCGAAACTGTACTCATCTCGCCAGACGGCGCGCTGGCCCAGTTGCCATGGAGCGCACTGCCCGGCGAACGGCCGGGAACGTACTTGATCGAGGAACGGGCGCTAGCGGTGATCGCAATCCCGCAGTTGCTGCCGGAGCTGCTGGCCGAGCCGGCGCGCAGTGGCCCACCGGGTTCACTCCTTCTGGCCGGCGACATCGAATACGGCGGCGATCCCGGTGTGCCGCGCGAAGCGCTGGCCGTGCGATCGGCGAGTGGCCGTGGAAATCAGCAGTTCGACCGGCTCGAAGCGGCGCAAGCCGAGCTGGCCTCGATCCGCGACTGGTACGAGCAGGCCGATGCGCAGGGGACGGTCGTCGCCTTGCGCCGCCGGAATGCCACGGAAGGCGCTTTCCGCGACGAAGTGCCGAACCATCGCTGGTTGCACCTGATCACGCATGGCTTCTTCGCGCCGGCGCAGCTGGGCGGCGCGGCCGTCCATCCCGGCCTGCTCTCAGGTCTTGCTTTCGCCGGAGCGAACACAGCGCCCATCGAAGGCTCGGACGACGGTATCTTGACGGCGCTAGAGGTTGCGTCGCTCGACCTGTCGAAGGTCGATACCATCGTGCTCAGCGCTTGTGAGACGGGCCTGGGCCAAGCGGCCGGCGGCGAAGGCTTGCTCGGCCTGCAGCGCGCGTTTCAGGTCGCAGGCGCGCGGACGGTGGTCGCCAGCTTGTGGAAAGTTCCCGACCGGGCAACCAGTACGTTGATGCAACGGTTCTACGAGAACCTGTGGGACAAAAAGATGGGCAAGCTCGCCGCGCTGCGCGAGGCGCAGGTGTTCATGATCCACGATACCGGTAACCGAGGGCTAGTCGTCGACAAGCAGCCTTTGGATGATGGCACGCTGCCTCCGTACTACTGGGCGGCGTTCGTCCTCTCAGGTGACTGGCGGTAATCGTTTACGGATCAGCCCGCCGCCTTCTGCAACTGCTTCAGCGACGCCAGCGTGCTTTCGACCAGGCGCGTCTGCCGCTTCTGCTGCTTGAGCGAGCGGATCAGCTCGTTGGTCTGACGGGCAGCGGTGACCAGTGCTTCGCGTAAGGCGATCGCGTGCTCGACTGGCGTACCACTGGTTGAGATAGCGTGCCGCATGCGCTTCGTAGGCTTCTCGGTCTCGGGCTGCTGCGGTGTGCTGTTGCTCGTCATCGGAATACTCCTGCGGTGTGGTTGAGAATCGGCTCGGGATTGCGACCTCACATCCGCTGAGCTGATGCGGATCGGATCTTTGGCAGCGGGAATCGCACTCTCCCGATCGAGCGTTGCCCACAGGTACTGCCGCTGACCATCGTCGCAGAGCACCGGCTGCTCGGCGCCGAAGATGTACAGCTCCGGGAAGCCCAGCTCAGCGGCTTGCGCCAGGTACTAGCGGTTGGTGGTCAGCACAATGCGCTCGCCATCCGCCCGAGAGTTCGCGAGCACCAGCTCCGTCACCGGGCTCTGCCCATCGGCTCGTGCACGAATCGTGACGTGGCTGTTGAGCTCGACAGTGACTGACTGCATCGGGTCATCGCTGCCGGGCAACTTTGGCAACGCTTTGACGAGGAACTTCGCGTCGGCCGGGTCGAACTGCAGGCTCGAAGGTGCTGAGTGGCGATCCCTGATCAGGTCATCGGTCTTGGGGAAGCGAGCGTCTTTCGTGATCCGCAGTGCGATTGTCCAGGGATCCGCTAAAACGAACAACCAGTCTTCGGTCTTGCCGACGCTGGCCGGTACGTCGCGCGGCAGCTGCGTACAGCGGAATACCGGGTTCGCGGGCATGAGCAGCTCCTCGGTCCAGGGGAACGT
>DASZPI010000010.1:0-4687 GCA_035550355.1 Pirellulales bacterium | reverse complement strand
ATGCGAACGCCAGCGGACCCATCACGGCGAGCATCGCCGTGCCGATCGTGGCGATTCCCAGCACGCGGCCGAGCACGAGCTCACTGGCGCGCACCGGCTTCGTGACCACGGTGAAGATGGTTTTGTTTTTCAGGTCGGTCGGCAGGCTCACGGCAGCCAGCAGCAGCACCGTCACCAGCACCAGCAGCGTGATCGACCATTGCACGCTGCTGACGTACAGCACGGCCGGATCGGGACTGTGTGTATCGAGGAACCACAGCGCCATCGGCAAGACGACGAACAAGAACAGCACAAAGCCGACGAGCGCTCGGCGACGGATCGACTCTTGCCACCCGAGCCGGGCCAGCGCCCAAACGCGCCGCGGCGCGACGCTCAGCAGGTCGCGAAACACCGCGCCGAATCGGCCCACGAAGTGCCGCACGCTGCGATCGAAGCCTTCCCGCCAGCCGACGAGCACGACCAGCAGCGCCGCAATCAAAAAGGCCAACGAACCTGCGGTCGCGACGATCACCAGCCAGTGCACGAGCGCCGCCGGCAGCCAAGCAAAAAACTGCTGCGGTTCGGCTTCGAGCACCATGGCGAAATGCAGAATGATGAATGCAGAATGCGGAATGGCGGAGGCGAAACGAACAGCCTTACTCGTTGATCGTGCGGCGGCCGGGGTGCGCTTCGCTGTCTTCGACGATCCGCAGGAATAATTCTTCGAGCGTGGTGGTGGGATGCTCGACGTCGAGCACCTGACCTTGATGCCGCTCGATCACCTGGCGGACTTCGGCAATGGCTTCGGCGCTCAGGGCCGTCGAGCGGATCGCGGTGACGTTGCGCTGGCGGAGCAGGGCATCGACTCGGCCCAACTCGCGCAGCTGCCCCTGGTGCAGGATCGCGATCCGATCGCAGACATCCTGCACGTCGGCCAGCAGGTGGCTGCACATGAGCACCGTTTTGCCTTGCTCGCGGAGGTGGACGATCAGGTCCTTCATTTGCCGCGAGCCGATCGGGTCGAGCCCGCTGGTCGGCTCGTCGAGCACGATCAACTCGGGGTCGTTGATCAGCGCCTGGGCCAGGCCGATGCGGCGCGTCATGCCCTTGGAGTATTCCTTCAACGGGCGTCGCTTGGCGAACCCGAGGCCAACCAGCTCGATGAGCTCGGCAGCGCGCTGACGGCGCACCGACGCGGGCATGTCGAACAGCCGGCCGTAAAAGTCGAGCGTCTCCGGCGCGTTCAAGAACCGGTACAGATACGTTTCTTCCGGCAGGTAGCCGATGCGTTCGTTCTTGGCCACATCAGTGGCTTTGCGCCCCAGCACCAGGGCTTCGCCGTCGGTGGGGAACAGCAGCCCGAGCAGCAGCTTGATCGTGGTGGTCTTGCCCGAGCCGTTCGGGCCAAGCAGGCCGAAGATCTCGCCGCGTTGGACCGTGAGGTCGAGCGCCGAGAGGGCGCGTACTTTGCGCCGGCCCCAAAAGTCGCGATAGATTTTGGTCAGGCTGCGCGTCTCGACGACCGGATCGTTTTTTGCGGGCGCGCGGTGATGGGCAGAAGCGACAGCAGTCATGCAGCAATGAGTCACGACGCGCAAAACCTGCGCGAACTTTCGAGCAGCTATCCCCTGCAACTAAGTGTAGTCGGGCGGCCGCTGGCAGGGCAGGGGCAGGCACGCCCGTCGGAAGGGCGAGTGCCCACGTATCCCGAACGCGGTGCGAGCATTATCATTGCTTCCGATGGCTGATCTCATCGCACAAGGCATCGATCCTGGCCAGCGTTGGCGGCGGACACTTCGTCCGAACGAACCGGTCGTGATCGGCCGCCAGGCCGGGGCCTGGTCGGTGCCTTGGGATGCGCACATCTCGCGTCAGCACGCCAAAGTGGTGTTGCAAGCCGGGCGGCTGCACGTGGAACGGCTGCAAGAATCGCGAAATCCGATCTTCAAGTCGGGGCAGGAGTCGCCGCAATTCGATCTCGCGCCGGGCGAGCATTTCGTGATCGGCGACACGTCGTTTACGCTCGTGGTCGAGGGGGTGGTCGACGATCCCGATTCACCCCGCGCGGTCGATGAGCAGGCGTTCAGCGCGCAGTACCTGCGGGGGCTGCGATTCCACAATGCCGACCATCGGATCGAAGTGCTCACACGGTTGCCCGAGCTGATCTCGGGCGCGACCAACGACGACGACCTGTTCGGGCGGTTGGTGAACATGCTGCTGTCGGGCATGCCGCGGGCCAACGCGGTCGCGCTGCTCGAATTGCAGTCGCACGAGTCCGGGCCCTCGACGGTGCACGTGCTGCATTGGGATCGCAGGCTCGCGACCGGCGGCGACTTTCGCCCCAGCAAACGGCTGGTGGCGACGGCCGTGCAACGCGAGCAAAGCGTGCTGCATGTTTGGGGCAAGTCGCCGATGGGCGGCGATCCGACGTACACGATGGCCGAAAATATCGACTGGGCTTTTTGCACGCCGATGCGCGGCGAGGCGTGCGCCGGCTGGGCAGTGTACGCGGCCGGCAAGCTTTCGGCCGAAGACTATCAAAGCGTGCGGGCCGAGATGGCCGCGCCACGCGAGGGAGCCGGTACCGGCGATCTGCGCGAGGACGTGAAGTTTGCCGAGCTGGTGGCCTCGACGGTCAGCTCGTTGCGCGATGTGCAGATGCTGCAACGTCGCCAGTCGACCCTGCGCCAGTTCTTTGCTCCGCCGGTGTTCAAGGCGATGGCCGACGAAAAGCCCGATGTGGTGCTCGCGCCGCGCGAGACGGAAGTGACGGTGCTGTTCTGCGATCTGCGCGGGTTCTCGCGCCAATCGGAACGCAGTGCCGACAACCTGATGGGCTTGCTCGAGCGCGTCAGCGGGGCGCTGGGAGTGATGACGCATCACATTCTCGACCAGGGGGGCGTGTTCGGCGACTTCCAGGGGGACGCGGCGATGGGCTTCTGGGGTTGGCCGCTCGAGCAGACCGATCGCGTGGAGCGCGCCTGCGGAGCGGCCTTGGCGATTCGCAAGGAATTCGAGGCCGCCGCCCAACAGACCGATCATCCGCTCTCGGGCTTTCGCGTGGGCATTGGGCTGGCCACCGGCCGCGCGGTGGCGGGTCGGATCGGCACGACCGACCAGGTGAAAGTCACGGTGTTCGGGCCGGTGGTCAACCGCGCCAGCCGGCTGGAAGCGATGACCAAGATCCTGCAAACTTCGACCCTGATGGACGAAGCGACCGCGTCGATCTTCCGTGCCCAGGTGCCGCCGCAAATTGCCCGAGTGCGCCGCCTGGCGGTGGTGAAGCCGTATGGCATGGAGGTGTCGGTCGAAGTGAGCGAGTTGCTGCCGCCGGCCGCAGCATTTTCCGAGCTGTCGGACGACGACGTGCAGACCTACGAAGCAGCGCTCGATGCGTTTCGGGCAGGTCGCTGGTCGGAATCACTCGAGCTGCTGCACCGCGTGACGCCGAAGGATCGGGTGAAGGACTTTCTCACGGTGTATATTGCCGAGCACGACCGCACGCCGCCGGCCAATTTCGACGGCGTGATTCGACTGACGTCGAAGGGATAACGAGCTGGCAAGCACCACGACTCACTTACTCACCACCCGACTCTACCCACCCGCATCGCGTAGATGTCGTGCCGTGTTGATCAAGCCGACGTGCGTGAAGGCTTGGGGAAAGTTGCCGAGCTGGCGTTTGAGTTGCGGGTCGTATTCTTCGGACAGTAACCCCACGTCGTTGCGCAATTCGAGCAGGTGCTCGTACAACCGCGTTGCGTCGTCGATGCGGCCGAGCAAGGCAAAGTTGTCGGCCAGCCAGAAGGTGCAGGGCAGAAAGGCTCCTTCGCCGGGGGGCAGTCCGTCGATGTTTTCCTTCGAGGGGTAGCGCGCCACGAAGCCGTCGAGTTTCAGCTCGCGCTCGATCGCCTCGACGGTGCTGGCGACCCGCGGGTCGCCAGCTTCAAGGAACCCGACGAGCGGAATCATCAACAGGCTCGCGTCCAGGTCCTGGCTGTCGTACGACTGCACGAACGTTCGGCGCTGGTGGTCGTAGCCGCGAGCGCAGATCTGGTCGTGAATTTCTTGGCGGACCGTGCGCCAGCGATCGACGGGGCCGTCGAGCCCGAACTCCTCGGCGTCGCGGATCAGTCGGTCGAACGCGACCCAGGCCATGACCTTGGAGTGCACGAAGTGGCGGCGCGGCCCGCGGACTTCCCAAATCCCCTCGTCCGGTTCCTTCCAAGCCGATTCAAGAAAGTCGGCCAGTTTCAGCTCGACTTGCCAGGCATTCTCGTCGCACTCGTGGCCCGAGCGGCGGGCGGTGTGCATGGTGTCGATCAATTCGCCGAACACGTCGAGCTGGAATTGCAGGTGCGCCGCGTTGCCCACGCGGACTGGCTTCGAATCCTCGTAACCTGCGAGCCAAGGCAGTTCGATTTCGGTCAGGCGTCGTTCGCCGGCCAATCCGTACATGATGTTCAGTTGCGACGGGTTCCCGGCGACGGCGCGCAGCAGCCATTCGCGCCACGCGTGCGCTTCTTCGTGGTAGCCGTTATGCAGCAAAGCTTCGAGCGTGAGCGTGGCGTCGCGGACCCAGCAGTAGCGGTAGTCCCAGTTGCGCACCCCGCCCAGCGCCTCGGGCAGCGACGTGGTCGCGGCGGCGACAATGCCGCCGGTGGGGGCGTAGGTCATGGCTTTGAGCGTCACCAGCGAGCGCAGCACCGCT
>DASZPI010000009.1:0-3717 GCA_035550355.1 Pirellulales bacterium | reverse complement strand
GGTAGGTTTCGTTAGTTCGCAACCACTCGTGTCCATCGCGAATGGGCCATTGGCCGAGAATGCCCCTCAGCCGTTGCCGAGCGTCGAGCCTGTTGCCGCTTCCGAGGAGCGTGGAAAAATTGTTGCCGCCAAACCTAAGCCGACGGACGAGCTGATACCGGTCGGTGAACTCGAAACCGATTTGCCCAGCGCGTTCCCCGGCGCCACCGTCACGCCAATCGATATGCCAACTGCGTTGGGGCTGGTCGAAGTTCGCAATCCCAACTTTTTGCTGGCCCAGCAGCGCGTGCTCGAAACGATGGCCTTGCGGCAATTGGCCGCAGCGCAGTACCTGCCGACGCTCAACCTGGGCGTAAACTACGATGATCACACCGGGCCGCTGCAACAATCCAGTGGCAATATCTTGCCCGTACAGCGCAGCGCGCTGTTCGTTGGTGCCGGCGCCAACGCAATTGCCGCCGGCACCGTCAACATTCCCGGCGTGCTCTGGCAACAAAACGCAGGTGATGCGCTGTTCGGCCTGTTGCAGGCCAATCAAGCGATCGCGCGCGCCCGAGCCAACACGGCCGCCACGCGCAACACGATGGGACTGAACGTCGCGCTGGCATATCTCGATTTGCTCGAAGCCGAGGGGCGACGCAGCATCGCGCTGCAAATCCGCCAGGAAGCCGCCGAGCTTACGCGGATCACCGAAGCACACGCGCGCACCGGACAAGGCCGCTACGCCGACGCCAATCGCGCCACAACCGAGCTGGCCGACTTCGACGCCCGCGCGATCGAGGCCGAAGGGGACACCTTTCGCATGTCGGCACGCCTGTCGCAGTTGCTCGGCCTTGACCAATCGACGCGTTTGCACCCGACCGACAACTGGGTCGTTCCGCATCCACTCGTGCCCGAACTGATTCCGCTGGAAGAGCTATTGGCGATTGCAATCGTGCAGCGGCCGGAATTAGCCGAGTACCGCGCCGCCGTCGAACAGGCGATGCTTGCGTTACGCGGCGCGCAGCTCCTGCCGTTCTCGCCCAACGTGTTCCTCGGTTTCAGCTCCGGCGCCTTCGGCGGTGGCAGCAACCTGGTGGCCCAGCCGCCGGGCTCGAGCCAGTTCGCCTCCGGCCAGCCGCGGTTCGGCGATTTTGCCGGACGTGCCGACTTCGATGCCATGATGTATTGGACATTAAAGAACCTTGGCGTCGGAAACAGTGCACAAATCGAGGGTGCACGCGCCCGCCTATCAACCGTCGCATGGCAGCGGTTGGTTGTTTTCGAGACCGTTCGTCTGGAAGTGTCGAATGCGCATGCCTATGCACGCATGCGACTGGCGCAGCTCGACGCCAGCGAGCTAGCCATTCGAGCGGCGACGCAAAGTTGGACGGAAGACCTGAACCGAATTCGGTCGCTCGAAGGTCTGCCGATCGAAGCGGTGAACAGCTTGCGCCTAATGGCACGCGCCCGCCTGGCGTACCTCGACTCGATCATTGGCTACAACCGTTCGCAGTTTCAGTTGTATGTCGCGCTCGGTCAACCTCCGGCCGATGCCCTGGCTCGTCCAGCGCCGATCGAGCAGGTGGGCGCGGAACAAGCATCGTCGGAACCCCGCGCCCCGGAGTCCGCTCCTTGATGTGCAGCGCTTGCAATCGCCGAGCAGGTTGGTTCGCGGCCGCAAGCGTCGCTTGGGTCGCGCTCGTGGTGTGCGCGGCCGCTCAAGAGCCGGTCCGGGCGGACGCTCCGCCGCAAATGCCGGCCGAAGCGCCCGCGCCCGATCTGTTGTCGAGCACCGACGAGACGATGCTCATCGACCTAGGCGCTGCATTACGGCTGGCAGAATTCGCGAACCCTCAAATTCGTGTTGCCCGGGCGCAACTCAGCGAAGCGATTGCCGTGCATCGCGGAGCACGCGCCATGCTGCTGCCAGATATCAACATCGGCACGAACTACGACCTGCACAATGGTCCGATCCAAACCTCGTTCGGCCAAATCCGCGAGGTCAATCGGCAGTCGCTATACGTCGGCGGCGGTGCTCGATCGCTTGCGGCCGAGACAGTTGCGATTCCCGCCGTGCGGGTTTTCAGTCACCTGGGCGAGGCGCTCTACACGCCGCTGGCGGCTCGGCAGGAGGTGGCAGCGCGCTCGGCCGATTTATCTGCCAACCGCAACGACATCCTGCTGGACGTCGTGACGCGATACTTGGAACTGGCCGCGGCCGAGGCACGCATCGAAGCGTGGCATGCTTCGCAAAAGGAAATCGCCCAGCTTGAGCGGGATACGGCTGCATTCGCGCAGACCGGGCAAGGGCGAGAAGGCGATTACCAACGTGCCCGCAGCGAAACCTTATTGATGCAGGTAGAGAAATTGCGATCCGAGGCCGAGGCGATTGTCGCGTCCAACGAATTGGCTCGCCTGCTGCGGCTCGATCCGGCGATCCGCCTGACGACGCCGCAGGCGCCCATGGAGCTGATCGACCTGATTTCAGCCGACGCCTCGCTCGACGACTTGGTCGCGACCGCCTTGACCCGTCGACCGGAGGTGGCCGCTCGGTCGGCCGCAATCGGCGCTGCCCAGTATCGAATGCGCCTCGAGCAGACGCGAATTCTGTTTCCACTGGTTTCAGTCGGCTACAGCGCCGGCGGCTTTGGCGGCGGCAGCAATCGAACCGACTTGGGAGTCGACTCAATGTTTCAACGATTCGCCGGCCGCAGCGACTTCGACGTGTATGCCGTGTGGACGCTGCAGAACTTAGGATTCGGCAACATGGCGCTCTCATCGCAACGGCGCGCCGACCGCGACACCGCGATCAACGATCGCGGGGTGACACTGGCACTGATTCGCCGCCAGGTTACGCAGAGCTACGCGCAAATCGAAGCAGCCCGCGACCGGATCTCAATCGTCGAACAGCAGCAGCGCGCCGCATTGTTGGGCGCCGATCAGGAGCTTCGGCGAACTCGCGCAGGCGAGGGACTGCCGATCGAAGCGCTGAACAGCATCAAGCTGCTGGCCGAATCGCGGCAGGATGTGGTCAACGTCGTGATGAATTACGACCTGGCGCAATTTCGCATGTTCGTTGCGCTCGGCAGCCGTCCGTCGGATCAATCGCCTGATCCGACGCGCACCACGGCGAATAAAAACTCCGAGCTGGTTCCAGCTCCGGCCGAGGTCGCTCCGCCACCAGCGCAGTAAGAAGGCTGGCGTCGTCGCCCGCGTCTGGTACGAGTCGTAGGCGAGAGCTTCGACCGCGGCGCGACGGTCGGCTAGAGCCTTCCTGCAATCCGATCGTGGCCGGCGACTTTTGCGAGCTTGTGATACCGTCGGAGAACGAACCGGTTCCATCCCTTAGCTTCTGCCGACCGACCGCCGCGGTGCCGTCGTCGGTGGGGTTGCAGACGTTGGGGTCGTCGTCGGCGAGGTTGAAGCCGATGGCTGCGCGTTTTTCAGAAACCTCTTGAGCGGAATGTCATAGAAGGCCGCGTTGGCGCTGGTCCGCCGGCCATCGACCGTCTGCGTAAGGATTCGAATCATCGCGCGGTCGGCAAACTTCTTGGGTATTCGCACCTCTCCGGCGCGCGTGCCTTGCGCAGTCGGTTTCAGTTCGATGGGCGCTTTTACGTCGTACGAGCGGCCACCCTGGCTATCCGTTTGAAGACTGAACGCAACCACGGTTACGGAATAAATCGGCTTTAGCCGTCCTTCGTCCGCGAGCGTAAAGACGACGGCGAGCATGTC
>DASZPI010000008.1:0-4502 GCA_035550355.1 Pirellulales bacterium | reverse complement strand
GAAATCGTCGATCTGGGCGAAGACCTCGGCCGCCGGCGCTGCCATCACCGCACTGCGTTGGACGTGAAACGTCGACGGCTGCAGGGCGACAACTGCCGTAAATCCGATGATCACGACGACCAGCAACAGCAGAATTTTTTTGATCATGACAGCGCGCCTCGCTCGACAATTCGGTCGATCCGCCAGTGCATCGATGGAACACCTTGGCGATTCATAGCAGAAACGAGCGCACCGCGAAATGTTGATCGAGCGAATCGCTGGCAGATTTTGTTGGCGCGGCCCCGCCCAAGCGATCAGTGCGATCGCAGCACAACGGCCAAGGCGCGCAACACCGATTCCGCCGTGCGTTCGATCGTTTGCGACGCATCGGTTCCGTGTTCGACAATTTCAAAGGCGGGCCAGTTTTTTAGTGCGAGCTTTGCATGGCAGCGGCAACCCGTGCGCTCATCGGCCATGGAATCGCACTCGACCCATAAGTGAATCGATCGAATTCCATCGAAATAACGATCGCCGACCGGCTGAAAAGCGGAGTGGATCACCTGGTCCCACGGGGCTTCGTTCACGTTGATGCCGCGCCCCTGCACCTCGAAAATCATGGCCGTCGACTCGCTGGCCGGTGGGTGACCGCCGAGCGGATGATCGTCGGATGCACGGCGGGCCCGGCTATCGGATGCCGGTGATGCGGCGAAACAACCACTCGACCGGAAAGGCGATCGCGACGAAGGCGGTAGGCAGATAATAGTTCGACAGGCAGCGATTGCAGTGCAACGGAATGGCCAGCGGGAGCCAAAACCACTCGCCGCCCCTTGGCCACCGACAAGAGGCTTCGCTCGAAAGACAACACGCACATTGCATACAGGGGCTCAACTCGACGCGCACGCATTCCTACCAGCCCTAAGTTACAACGTTTTCGTCCGATGCGTTATTGCCTTGCGGGAAATTCACGGCGCCTCCTGCCCCTGAGACGCCACGGAGTTCGCTCATAACTTAGAGAACGTTTGCGCGTGACAGGTCTTTTTCAGGACATATGTTTTTGGGACGCGACATTTTGTCGCGTGAAAATGGATTCACATGTTCCGGAGCGCACGTAACGGATCGGGCGCGGAGTGCATGGGCTTCGGCGGTGGAAGCGGCGTCCGACCAACCTACGGAAGGGCGGCGCGATTGGCTGGCGCGTCGTTGAGAAGTTCGAGTTGCTTCACCTTGCCGTGAAAGCGATGCCTTCCATTGCTACTTGATCCCAGGAAGACCTTGGCATCGTGCAACGTTGGCCCGAGCGCGCCGATTACGGTCGAGGCGGCGAGAACGTTATCGATGTAACAAAAAATTGCGCTTCGCTGTGGGTCGTATTGGATTCGAACTGCAACCCAATGGTTGAGCAGCCCCGCATGGGGCCGGCGCAGCACCCGCACTACCTCCTCGTTCTCGGGCCGATCGAGAACGATTTCGAACATGGATTCTGTCAGGATGACTCGCAGTTGGTCGACGCTAGGTACCCGGGTACCGTAGCACAAGACAATCTCTTTGTCCGCGGCGATTGGAAGTGCAAACATGTCGAAAGATAGCGTCCAGCTTTTGCTCCGATCGAATTCGCGCCCAACCGGCAACTTAAACGTTTGCCTGGGAAAATCGATCGTTTCGGCCTGCGATGCGCCATGCAGAACATGTTTGCGCGCGAGATGCGCTAGGTTAGGAATTGTCTCCAATCGAGCATCGGCAACGGACGTCGCTATCGGACCAGGTTTATTGCCTTTGGCCGCAAGGCATGCGATCGCGACGGCCGCAGCAACACCTCCCGCAGCGCCGAGCGCCGTCGCCGGCCATCTCTTACGCTGGCTCCCATCGCTCGGGCGATCGGAGTTCAGCGTTTCGTGCCGGACGATTGGAGTATCGTGGCGCGATGCGACCATGGTACCGCGAGTTCCGCTCGACGTTCCGATCGATTGAGCGCGCTCGGCGAGCAATTTCAAGTCACTTCCGACCGCAAGAGGCGTCAGTCGCGCCGCCACTTCACTTGGTGTCGTGAAGCGACCGTTCGGCGATTTACTGAGCAGTTGGTCGAGAATCAGGGCCAACGTGTCCGAAGCGTTGGGGCAGATCATTTTCAGGTCTGGCACCGCGGCATGTTGGTGAGCGGCTAACTTTTGGAGTGAGGTTGAAAACCTGGCATCGTCGAACGGGGCGCGTCCTGTCAGAAGCTTGAACAGCGTGCATCCGAGGCTGTACAGGTCGGCACGAATATCGACCGAATGGCTGTTGTCGGCCTGCTCGGGCGCCAGGTAGTCAACCGTTCCGAGCAGTTGGCTCGGCACGGTGAGCTCGTCATCGAGCGGTGATCGAAGCCGCGCCAATCCCAGGTCAAGAAGTTTTACCGTACCCCCAGTGGTGAGCATCAGGTTCGAAGGCTTGATGTCACGATGCACGAGCCCGTGTTCGTGAGCGTGCTGGAGGCCCAATGCGCTTTGGCGAACAACCTCGCAGGCGTCTGCGACCCGTAACGGGCCCAGTCGGCGAACGAGGGCGGCAAGATCGAAGCCGTCGAGCAATTCCATCGCCAAATATGCGCAACCATTGGCCTCGCCGGCATCGTAGGCGCGCACAATATGTCGGTGATCGAATCGGCCGACCGCCTCCATTTCCCGTTCGAAGCGTGCCGTGATCTCGGCATGCACGAGGCCGTGCGAAGCAATCACCTTGAATGCGACCATCCGCTTAAGCCGAGTATGGCGCGCGCGGTACACGGCGCCCATGCCGCCGGTGCCGATCCGTTCCAGCAGTTCGTAGCTTCCCAGCGTTTGCCCGACAAGCGGATCGAACGTGCGGCAGTCGGTGATGGGGACACGCTTGGAGAGAGCAAGCGCATTGGCCTGGTCATTCTCTGCTAACCTCGCCGCGCCGCTCGAACCCACCGCGCACTGCTTTAGCCTCGCGACCAGAACGTCGGGCAAGTCCGCTTCAAGCTCGACCAGCGCGGATTCACAGGCGGCGCACGCCGCCGAATGCTCGGCGACGAAATCGAGCTCGTCGCCTGTCATGCCGCCGGCGAGGAACCGAACTAATTCGGAGCGGCTGGGACAACTCTCTGGGCGGTGACTAAACACGTGCCGGCCCCAAAAAATACTTGCTGCCGGCCCTGCCTCTGCCGGCTGACTTTGTATTACCCTGCCCACTCGTGTACGGCAATCAAAAACTAGCCAATCGCATGACCCGCCGTGTCAGGCCCGTGGCTTAACTAGCTGAGCAATTCGCCGAACTCGGCGCGCAGGCGTTGCAATACGCGCGATCGTGCTTTGCGCACTGCGGCCGAGGTCATGCCCAACGCCGCAGCCACGTCGGCTGTCGTCTCGCCGTCGATCACTGTCCGCCAGAAGGCTTGCCAGCTTCGCGGCTCAAAATCCTGCTGCAAAAGCTTCATCGCGCGCTGGAGCAGCACCGATTCTTCGTCGGCGTGTTCCGGCTCGGTCGTGGCAGGAGTTGAATTGTCGGCCGGAATCTGTTGGAGGCGTTCGAGGGCGGTCGAGCCCCCTTCGCCGGCGGGTTCGCGTACCTGGCGCCGATAGAAGTCAATCAACTTGTTGCGAGTAATCGTCCGCAGCCAGCCGCGAAACGTCGCGCCAGGTTGATTATTTCGAAACGAATCGACGTGTTGCACAACGGCCTGGAAGACCTCGTTGACCAGGTCGTCGCGGTCGTGATCGGCTAAGTTCGCATCGCGCAGCCAGAAACCGACCAGCGGTCGGTAGAGCTTTACAAATCGGTCCCACGACTCGGCATCGCGGCGCCGAATCCGATCGAGCATGCTCGACGACAGGGAATCTTGGTGTCCCGGTTCCTCGTCCACCATTGTCCGTTCCTGCCCACTTTGAAATGATCCAACGGTTGGACCCGCCCCGCCGCTTGCGGTTTGCGGATACCGTAGTCATCATCGCGCAGATGGTCAATCGATCGCCAAGTCGTCGGCAGGGTCGATAAGAACGGTAGGGGTTTTACCCGTGCGCGGCGGCGGTCGTGTATCTTTCAGGTTCTTCATCGCTAGGTTTCGATGGCCGATCCATGCTCGAACGCTTACTGATCCCCGATATTCGAGAGCTGATTGCCGAAGGGGATTTCACCACACTCGGTGAGGTGCTCAATCAATGGCTACCGGCCGACATTGCCGCGCTGTTGGCCGAGCTGCCGCGCGACGAGCAGGCGCAAATATTTCGCATTCTCAACAGCGAACGTCGCGCCAAGGCATTCGAATACCTGGCGCTCGAAACCCAGGAATACTTGCTGCGAGTTCTGCCCGAAGCCGAAGGCGCCGACCTGCTGAATCGCATGGCGCCGGACGATCGGACGGCGCTGCTGGAGGAAGTGCCGAAGGAACTGAGCACGCGGATGTTCGCGCTGCTTTCGCCCGATCAGCGGCGCATTGCCGAATCGTTGCTGCGATACGACCGTGACAGCGTCGGTCGGTTGATGACTCCCGATTACGTAGCGGTCGGCAAGGATTGGAGCATCAA
>DASZPI010000007.1:0-2524 GCA_035550355.1 Pirellulales bacterium | reverse complement strand
TCAAGCGATGGGTGTCGGACACACCGCGCTGATCGAGCGCATCGTCCACGCGGCGCTCGAGCGCCTCGGACTCCGCGCGCTGATTACGGTATAGCCGACGATGTCGCTCGACGTCGCTATCCTGTTCAACCAGCCATCGCTGCCGGTAGATCATCCCGACTACGCGCAGGAAGCCGGTGTTCTGGAGAGCGTTGTGGCCATCGAGGGCGCGCTGGCCGCCGCAGGTCATCGATCGCGGCGAATACCGGTGGGCAACGATCCACGAGCCGTGGTCGACCAGATACGCTCCACCGCCGCGCCCGACGTGGTGTTCAACCTGTTCGAAGGTTTTCATGGCCGTGGGACCGGCGAAGGCGCGGTGACGGGGCTGCTTGACCTCGCCGGCTGGCCGTACACCGGCAGCCCGGCCGACTGCCTGGCACTGGTTCGCGATAAGGTTCGGACCAAGTGGTTGCTTGCTGGTGCTGGCTTACCGACGCCGGAGTCGCGCCCGCTCGATGCCCGTGGCCTTTCGCAGGCCGAATATGCAGCGCTGTTGACGAACGGTCCCTGGATCGTGAAGCCCGCGCGTGAGGACGCCAGCCTCGGCATCGACCGACACAGCGTGGTCGAAACTCCGGCGGCGTTTGCCGAGCGAGTCGAACAAATCGCGACGAAGTTCGGTGACGTGCTGGCCGAGCGATTCATCGCGGGGCGCGAGTTCAACGTGTCGGTCGTGGCCTTGCCCGAAGCCAAGACGCTGTCACTGGCCGAGATCGAGTTCGCCCCGGAGGTGGCCGGCGGTTGGGGCATTGTGACCTACGAAGGCAAATGGTCGCCCGAGAGCGTCGATTGCGTTGGCACACCGGTCCGCTGTCCGGCAGATGTTGAGCCCGACTTGGCGCGACGGATCGAAACAGTCGCCCTGGGGGCATTCGAGGTCACGGGCTGCCGTGACTACGCTCGGATCGATCTGCGCGTCGATCACCGCGGGGCGATTTACATCATCGAGGTGAATGGCAACCCCGACCTGGATCCGGGCGCCGGATTCGCGCGGGCGCTTCGGGCTGCGGGAATTGAGTACAATCGGTTCATCGTCGATCTTGTTCGCCAGGCGGCGCACCGAAGAACATAGCTATGCCGAAGGCTCCTGGCCGGTTGGCTTCATTGTTTGCCGCGATGTACTTCATCGAAGGGATTGGCGAACCGAGCGACGGTCTGCTTGCGCAGCCGATGATGGCACTGCTTAAGTCGTGGGAGTGCCCGGCCGACACGATCGCCAGCTTTTCGGCGGCGCTAATCATCCCATGGGCGTTCAAGCCGTTGTACGGCGCGCTAACCGATGCCGTGCCACTGTTCGGCATGCGGCGCAAAAGCTACTTAATTGCATCGAGCGCGGTTGCGGCGCTCGGGTTTACAGGGCTTTGCTTGTTGCCGCTGACGGCCGAACCTGCTCCGGGACTATTGCTGACGTGCCTGTTAGTGCCGGCGCTGGGCATTGCTGTTGCCGATGTCGTCGTTGACGGACTAATGGTCGAGCATGGGCAGGCAAGCGGGACCACCGGACGATTGCAGTCGATTCAGTGGGGCGCGATTTATACGGCAGCCGTCGTGACCGGACTTGCCGGCGGTGCGATCAGCGAGCATGCACTGTACCGGTTGCCGATGTTCGTATGCGCGATCACAAGTGGTGCGATGCTTTGGCTGGCGCTGGTGACCGATGAACCCCCAAGCCTGGCGCGATCGCCGCGCACCGCGCGGCACAGCAGTCGGTGGGGATTGCTGGCCACGGTAGGCACGCTGATCTTCTTGTGGCATTTCAACCCGTTCAGTAATGCCGTGCTCTATGTGCATCTGACCCAGGCGCTGGGCTTCAGCGAAAGCGACGTTGGCACGAGCAATGCCTTGCAGTCGGTCGGATCGCTGGCAGCATGTGGTATTTATCCAACGATATGTCGTCGCCTTTCGGCAGTCGGGCTTATGCATATCGCGATTGGGCTGGGGATTCTCAGCACCCTGGCCTATGCGTCCATCGTCGACCGCTGGTCGGCGTGGATTGTGGCAGGCTTGTTTGGACTGGCATCGACCGTCGCGACTCTGTCATTGCTGGATCTAGCTGCCCGAGCGTGTTCCGCAGCGTGGGCCGCAACGACGTTCGCAATGCTGATGGCCCTGGCGAACACAAGCATGATGCTTGCCACGCACCTGGGCGGGGGGATTTACGCGCGTATTTCGACAGAGCACGGTACGACGTACGCATTTCATGCCGTCATCGGCATCGGCGCAGCGACGACCGCGGCATGTTGGTTGCTCGCGCCGCGGTTGATACGAGGGTCCCAGGCGGAGGTTTAGTGCGACTTGCCGCAGGCTTGTGCCACCGCGCAGCCCGCCCCGCAGTTGCTGCATCCTTGGCCGCTGGCAGCTTCCGTGCCGCAGCCCGGCCCGCAGCCGTGCTCGAGCAACTCGGCAAACGGCTGCACGCGCGCCTGCGATTCGTATACCTCAGCCAGCTCGGTGGTCACCGTTTCCAGGTCGTGAGTCACTG
>DASZPI010000006.1:0-2268 GCA_035550355.1 Pirellulales bacterium | reverse complement strand
AAGATTCCGTCCTTTGGACGAACGACCACCAATTGCTCCCGCTCCGAGAAGACTATTTGCCCGACGCCGAAATGCTGCATCTTTTCAAGCGCTGCCGTCACCAAGGCATACGGCTCACGCGCCTCGGCGCGCGCCGGAACGAGCACGTACGTGCGGCCGTCGTAGAACATCGGATCCAATTGCTCGGGTGCGATGAAGGTGTCGAGCGTCAACGCCTTCTCGGCGCTCGTGCGCAGCGTGTCGAGCTCTTCTGGATCGACCTCGATGTACTGCCCCTTCTTGTACTCATACCCAAGCACAATCTCGTCGTTGGTCACCGCACCGTGCAGCGGGCATGTTTTCTGATAATGGATGCGGCTGTGACACGTCTTGTGCAGCTGGTGAAAGTGGTAATCGGCGCCTCCTTCGATCGCATTGACTGCCTCAACCGTGAAGCTCACCAGATCGATGCGCAATTCGCCTTTCCAGCTAGCACGCGGACCGGCGCGCCGTGACTTTGCCATGGCGATTCTCCGTAGACTCAAGCGCCCCCGCAGGCGCCTCGTCGCAATTGCAGTGCCGCTGGCTAACGTGATGAGACCAGCGGAACTGCGCCCACCGCCGACTCGACCGAACCCAGCGACCACGAAAGCCGCAGGCTCCAGGCCTCGCCCGCAACGCCAACGATCTCCCACGTCGGCACCACCGCCCACGATTGCACGATCGATTCCAGCCCCAACTGGCAGCGGCTCAGCGTCTGGACCGGATACATGACAACGCTCGCCTCGTGCGATGTCTGCCACGCAACGTCGAGCCCCAGCTCGGCGGCGACCGCCGCAAATTGGCCCGTCGGTCGTCGGAGATCGCGGATCGAGGTCCAAGCTCCGGCCAGGTTGAACTCGACCGCAAAGCGCGTCGCGTATCCAGCCGGCAAACCTTCGATGCGATAATCGATCACGAGCTCGGCACGTTCGGCCGACAATTCGATGGTTTTCGAGACTCGCACGCTGTTTCGATCGACGACTCCCGCACACGCCAGCTCCAGCCGCGCACGATCGCCATGCCGACGCATGCGGCGCTCGTAGCGTCGTTGAAAAAACTGGCCGCGGTCGATCGCTCGTCCGCTGGCGATTTCATCGAGCGTCGACTCCACGGCGAAGAACCGATCGATCAGGCAATGGCGCGGCGACGCGCCGCTTGGCCGCGCGTGCGCACCTGCCGCAGGATCGTCGCTGGCGACCGGATCATCGCCGCCTGCCGGTTCGTGGTACGGCTCGCGGCGCGGAGCGAACGTGGCGAGCAGATTCGTTGCCGGGCGGCGGAGGTCGAGCTCGTACAGCATTCCGCCCCGTTCGGGTGTGAAGAATGCCGACAGATGCTCGTTGCTGAGCGCCACTTCGCGATGCACGTCGGCATTGAAGTCGTCGATCGTCACGCGGACCTCGCGGCCCGCGCGGCGGTCGTCGTCGATCAAGGTTTCGGCGCTAATCAGATGCCGATACACGGCCTGGCGCAGGTGCGGCAGATACGCCCCGCCGAACAGTCCATGCCAGTACGCGTCGCCGCATTGGCCCAGATGCAGCTCGCGCCGCGCCGCGGCGACCAGATCGGCGCGCATCCCGTCCTGCTCGGCTTGCGACACGCGTTGGCTGACCATCAACATCCGCGCGATCATGTTGTCGATCTCGGGATACTTGACGCGGAAGTTGCGCCAGCAGCCCTTGGGCAACTCCGGCTGCTCGGCCGCCTCGATCGAGCTGGGATGCGGTGCCCTCGTCGACAACGACGCCCAGGCGTCCATCTCGCGGTAACTGCCATCGGGCAGATAGACACGGCCCAGCGGCGGCACCTCGTCGATCACATCGCGCAACGTCGCCGTGCGCAGCCATCGATCCTCGGCCGCGAGCGCTTGAAAGAACTGCTCCAGCCAACCGCAATCGAAGCAGTGCTCGTGCATGCCGGGCCAAGCGCCGAACTTTTCGGCATCGTCGGCGTACACGAGCACCGCGCCGGGGTTGGCGCGCGCGGCATCCCGCAGAACGCCCATCACCTGCTCGACCGGCGCAAACGGAATGAGCTTCCGCAGGCGTTCGCTGCCGGCAAAAACGGCGATCGGCGGCGAGTTATCGTCGGTCAACCAATAACCGGTGAGCTGTTCCTCGCACAGCCCCGCCTCGAAGAAGCGCGAGTCGTCGAGTACCGTGTGCTCGATTCCCGCCGCCGCCAGATCGGCCGCAAGCACCGGCTCCCACACGCGCTCGGCCAGCCAAAACCCGCGCGGGCGCGTGC
>DASZPI010000005.1:0-15987 GCA_035550355.1 Pirellulales bacterium | reverse complement strand
AAACTCGTCGGATTGTCCATAGCTGATGCCCGGCTTGACGCCCCCGCCGGCCATCCAAACGGTGAATGCGTACGGATGATGGTCGCGGCCCCACAGCGATTTGTCGTCGATATTGCCTTGCAGAAACGGTGTGCGGCCGAACTCGCCTCCCCAGATCACCAGCGTGTCGTCCAACAGGCCGCGTTGCTTCAGGTCTTTGACCAGTGCTGCCGACGGAGCGTCGGTATCCTGGCATTGGATGCGAAGCTGAGTGTTCAGGTTGCGATGCTGATCCCAGCCGGCGTGCATCAATTGGACGAAGCGCACGCCGCGCTCGGCCAGCCGACGCGCCATCAAGCAGTTGTAGGCGTACGAGCCCTGGCGCGTGACCTCGGGGCCGTACATATCGAGCACATGCTGCGGCTCGTTCGATAGGTCGGTCAACTCGGGCACGCTGGTCTGCATGCGGTACGCCATCTCGTACTGCGCAATGCGGGTGGCGATTTCGGGGTCGCCGAATTCTTTGAGCGCCTCGCGGTTCATTCGCGCCAGGTCGTCCAACACGGCGCGGCGCACCTCGCGGCTCATGCCGTCGGGGTTCGACAGGTACAGCACCGGATCGCCCGAGCCGCGGAACTTCACGCCTTGGAACCGTGACGGCAGGAAGCCGCTTCCCCAGTAGAAATCGTAGAAGATTTGCCCGCACGAGGCTTCCTTGTCTCGGCTGGTCATGACGACGAACGACGGCAGGTCTTGCGTCTCGCTGCCCAGCCCGTAGCTCAGCCACGCCCCCAGCGACGGCCGGCCGGGAAGTTCGGCGCCCGACAGGACGAACGAGATGCCCGGCGCGTGATTCACCGCCTCGGTGTGCATGCTTTTGACAAAGCACAGATCGTCGGCAATTGCGGCGGTGCGGGGAAGAAAATCACTGACCCACGCGCCGCTGTTGCCGTGCCGGGCGAACTTGGTGATCTCGGGCAGCACCGGTTTCGAGGTTTGTCCACTGGTCATCGTGCTCAGCCGTTGACCGGCCTGAATCTCGGGCGGAATCTCGCGGCCTCGCCACTCGGTCAACTTCGGCTTGTAATCGAACAGGTCGACGTGCGACGGCGCGCCGTTTTGGAACAGGTAGATCACGCGCTTGGCCTTGGCGGCAAAGTGCGGCAGATCGCCGAGTCCGCCGACGCGCGTCGCAGCCGATGCGCTCGAGTCGGTCAGTAACGTTGCCAGCGCCGCCGCGCCGAGCCCCGTTGCCGTGCGGCCGAAGAACTGCCGACGCGTGAGCGAAAGTTGAGCTTCAACGACTGGGTTCATGGGATCAGCTACCGGTGCAAATCGGAACCGTGCGCGATGCCGGCAGTTTGCCTGTTGCGTTTCATTGCTTGGTCAGCGTTTCGTCCAAATTGAGCAGCAAGGTGCACCAGGCCGTGTAAGCGGCATGTTCGGCGGGGTCGAGCGACGTATCGCGGGGCGCTTCGCCGACGGCGAGCAATTTTTCGGCCGCGACGCGGTCGGCCGCGTAGGCTTCGGTTAGTCGGTCGAGATTTGCTTGCAGGATTGCCACTTCTTTTTCGGTGGGATGCCGGGCGGTGAGCAGCCGGAAGGCTGTGTCGATGCGCGACGCCGGGCGCGAGTCGGTCGTCTTCAGCACGCGCTCGGCAAGTGCGCGGGCCGCCTCGACGTAGGTGGTGTCGTTCAGCGTGGCCAGGGCGTGCAGCGGCGTGTTGGTGCGCGTGACCTTCACCGTGCACACTTGCCGCGATGCCGTGTCGAAGAACATCGTCGGACCGACGATCCGCCGCCAGAAGGTGTACAAGCTGCGACGGTACAAATCGGGTCCATGGTCCTGGTGGTACGCGACTCGGCCGAAGGTGGCTTCCTCCCAGATTCCTTCAGGCTGGTAAGGACGCACGCTCGGCCCGCCACGCTTTTCGACCAGCAGGCCGCTCGCCGCCAGCGCTTGATCGCGCAACATCCACGACGGCATGCGATAGCGAGGGCCACGCGCCAGCAGGCGGTTCTCGGGATCGCGCTCGAGCAACTTGCGCGACACCTGCGATGACTGCCGATACGCCGCACTGGTGACCATGAGCCGATACAGCCGCTTCATGTCCCAGCCAGTGTCCATGAATTCGCAGGCCAGCCAATCGAGCAGCTCGGGATGGCTGGGGCGCTCGCCTTGGACGCCGAAGTCGTCGACCGTTTTAACCAATCCCGTGCCGAACAGGTTTTGCCAGGCACGGTTCACGGCGACTCGCGCCGTCAATGGATTGTTGCGATCGACCAGCCAGCGCGCGAGCGTGAGCCGGTTCGCAGGCGCGTCGGCCGGCGGCTGCGCGAGCACGGCTGGCGTGCCGGCTTCGACCCGTTCGCCCGGCTTGTTGTACGCGCCCCGCACGAGCATGAAGGTCTCGCGGCGCTCGGGCTGATCCTCCATGACCATCACTTGCGGAATCTTGCCGGCGAACGCCTCGCGACGCCTGCGTGCCGCTTCGAACTGCGGAAGCAAGGCTACGTAGTCGGGATCGCTGACACCGTAATAACGCACGAGCGCTTCGCTGGCTTCCTTCGAGCGGTTGTTCGCCGATTTGCGCAGCGCTTCGGCGATCGTGGCGGGCAACGTGGTGGCGAGCTGCCCTTCTTCTTCGACGTCGTCGCGTGCTCGCAGCAACAGCTCGATCTCTTCGATCTGCTTGAGCAGCGCGTTCGATGCGGCAGCGAGTTCGTTTTGTTTCTTTTTCGTTTCGTCGGTCGACAGATCGAGCAGCGGCTTCACTTGTCCGCTCCGCCCGCTGCCATCGACCGGCGACTGGTTGAAATAGGCGAACAGCCGGTAGTAGTCGCGCTGCGTGATGGGATCGAACTTGTGATCGTGGCAGCGTGCACAGCCGACCGTAAGCCCCAGCCAGATGGTTCCGGTCGTCTCGGTCTGATCCATCACGTAATCGACGCGATTCTCGGCCGGGATGCGCCCCCCTTCGCCGTTGATCATGTGATTACGGTTGAAGGCGGTGGCGAGGATTTGCTCGCGTGTCGGGTTCGGAAGCAGGTCGCCGGCCAACTGCTCGACCGTGAACCGATCGAAAGGCATGTTGGCGTTCAGCGCGTCGACCACCCAATCGCGCCAGGGCCACATCGTTCGATCCAGATCGCCTTGGTAGCCATTGCTATCGGCGTAGCGGGCTGCATCGAGCCAGTCCCACGCCATGCGCACTCCGTAGCGCGGCGAAGCGAGCAGCCGGTCGACGACGCGCTCGTACGCATCGGGCGATCGGTCGGCGAGAAAAGCGTCGATTTCGTCGACCGTCGGCGGCAGGCCCGTGAGGTCGAGCGACACGCGTCGCAGCAATGCTTCGCGCGCCGCTTCGGCCGATGGTTTTAATCGTTCGTTTTCCAGCCGAGCGAGGACGAACGCGTCGATCGGATTGCGGGTCCACTTTTTTTGCTTGAGCTTGGGCAGCGGCGGGCGCTGCGGAGCTTCGAGCGACCAGTGCTTGCCCCAGGTTGCGCCCGAGTCGATCCACCGCGCCAGCAACTTGCGCTGCTCGGGCGTGACCTTGCGGCCCGACGACGGCGGAGGCATTTGCACATCCGGGTCGTCGCTGTTGACTCGCCGGATCAGTTCGCTTTGCTGGGCGCGACCTGGCCGGATCGCTGGCGACGGGCCGGCCGTGGCGCCGTCCCGCGTGTCGAGTCGCAGGTCGGCCTCGCGACTGTTTTCGTCGGGTCCATGGCAGGCGAAACAACGATCGGAAAGAATCGGCAGAATATCTCGGCCGAAGAGAATCGGCGTTTCGTCGGCAGCGCCAGCCTTATCAGCAGCGCGAGCCTTGTCGGCAGCGCGAGCCTCGTCGGCAGCGCCAGCCTTATCAGCAGCGCGAGCCTTGTCGGCGGCGCGAGCCTTGTCGGCAGCAGGAGCGCTGTGCGGCGCAGCAAAACCGGCAACGGCAAAATACACAACTGCCGCGACGATCGCGAATTGGCAGGTTCGATGATGCGCCACGGCAGGAGGCATGCTGGAACCGAGAATTTCCGGGGCATGCAAGGTGGGAGCGGGAGAACGCGGGCGGGCTCGGAGCCCAGATGATCGATTGTACGGCCGCCTCGAGAGCTTGTCACGCGCCACTTGGCGAGGGGGCGTGCAAAGCAGTATATTGGCCAGACGTTGCTCGCAACGTTCGCCGCCTCTCTAGCTCAATTGGTCAGAGCATCTGACTCTTAATCAGAGGGTTCCGGGTTCGAGTCCCGGGGGGGGCACTAGGTCGACTTGCATTGTGTCGCAAGACATAGAAAGCCCCGGAAATACCGGGGTTTTTTGTTGCGCGGCATTGACCGACTGCACCGCTTTGCAGCGCGTTGCGTGCACTTGCTGCACCGGATTTTGCAGCGCCCGGGCCGAGACGCTGAGCGCCTTCTGGAAATCGTCGTCGGTCACTTGCAGGTAATGCTTCATCGCGACCGCTTCCGTATTTCCGATGTACTTGCAGGCCGCCGGCAAGGACAACAGCCGCACCAGTTCCGTCTCTCGCGTGCTCCGCAGGTTCTGAAAGACCTTGGGCCACGGCTTCAGGCCCGCTCGTTTGATGATCCGCACGAACTGCGTACGCAGATTTGAATTGCTGTCGCGGTACCGCGAAATGACGTACTTGCGGCCAGGGTCCGCTTGTGCGCGTGCGTCCTCCAAGAACGGACGCAGTTCGACAAAGATCGGGATATCTCGAAATGCGCCCCCTTCCAGGTGCTCGGTCTTCGGGCTTGGCACACGCATCGCCCCCTTGGATAAATGAGTGACGCAGCACCGCGCCTGATCGATCTGATCCGTAGAGAGGCATAACGCCGATGGCAAATGGTTGCCACAGGAAATCGAACGCTACGACTGCTTTTTTTCCTTCTTCTTGGTCGATCGATCAACCGTACTTCTGGGCTCAGTTCGACCGGCAGAGCTTTGGCGACGCCACGACATTACAGACTCGGCGATTTGCTCGACCGGTTCGTCTTCTGCCCAACGATCCCAGAAATCCACAGTTCCACTATCTGGTTGTGACTTCGGTGGAGAAATCCGGATACGTGCTGGAAGTAGACACGCGTCGCCTACAACTAGGGCTTCACCGGTATCGAGGATTGGAAGAAGCCCCGTCATGCTTCCAAGGCTATCCGGTAGTAATCGCTGCACAACGCTCTGATCTTCCGCATTTGTTAACCGGAGTGCGACGAAATTGTTGCATTGGCTTAGAACGGTTCGATTGACCTCCGAAGGTCGCTGGCTAATGACCACGAGTCCGACGCCATATTTGCGACCCTCTTTGGCAATTCGCTCAAAACAGGCAAGAGCAGATTCCATGACCCCACCGGCTTCGAGTCGTTCGGGAATATACAGGTGAGCCTCGTCACAAAGCATCGCGATAGGGTGCCGATGTTCACGCTCAGTCCACTGTGAGACAAAGAATACTAGACTGGCAACACGACCGACAATCAGCGGAAGGATATCGGACGGAACTTCGGAGAAATCGATGATCTTCACACCACCGCAGTTGTCCGACTGGTCGCGAGTGCCGGACATGAGGGACTTCGCGAACCGCTCCAACCACGAGAACTCCATCGTTGAGCGCGGCGCCTGAAACATGAAACCTAATCTGCGGTCCTGACGCTTGTTCTCAAGGCGGGCAATTAGACGGCTGAGCTTGTCGAAGAAGGCACCTTGCTTCGGTCCACGCGACCCTTCAACCATTTCGGTGTTCAGCCCGACAAGGGCCTCATTGACGTCGTCGAGAATGTATGGGACAGGGCTGTCAACGGTGAAGTTGGCCAAAACATCATCGTGATGGCCGGTTTCGAGGTACTTTCGTTTTGCAGCGGTTACCTCCCGGGATATTAGCATCGCTTGATTGGGTGCGTTCTGATCCGAACGGTCGACCAACATCGCGACCATGTCTTCGTATGCAAGGAGCCAATACGGCAGGAAGAGTACGCCTTCTTTTTCTGCTTCAGCTCGCTCCAAGTCGGCAGGGCCGGCGATGCGAAAGTGCCGAATGCCGTCGCCTTGAAGTGTGTGATACTCGCCATGAATATCGAAGAGAATGGCATTTGCGTTCGGCAACTGCGCGATCTGCTCAAGCAATCGAGCAGTGGTCCAAGATTTCCCCGACCCTGTGCTACCGACAATTACAGCATGCCGCTGAAAAAAACGGTTGGCGTTGAGATAGGCTTCGGCATTCTCGTCGAGAGTGTAAGTTCCAAGGGAAAGCCGCGGAACGTCGTCTTTTCCCTGGTGTGAAATGACTCGCATGAATCGCGTTAGGCGCTCCCCTTCCACTGGAAAACAGTTGGCTTCGATTTCTGGAACGGTTTCCAATGTTCGCCGGAAGACATTGGCTCTTGTTCCTTCCCGCTCGATGAAGGTACCAATCAATGTGACGCGAACTGTATTGCGTTCCTCAAGGCCAGGATCATCGGCATCGTCGTCCGTGGAGAGTTGTTTTGTCGTGGCCGTGTCACGCGCGATCTTTTGCACGACACCAATCAAATGCTGACCGGGTTTGGAACTCTGCAGCACGACAAGGCGGTTTACTTGCAATTTGCGCAATAGGTCAACATTCTCGACGCCAACTACAACAATGGCTGTATCGACGGCTCGAACGGTGCCTAGTGCCTCTGTGTCAGCGAAGTCAAAGATGGTCATGGAATTCTCTCTTACTATGCAATCGCAGCTTCCAAGAATGGACCTAGCTCCCAAAGGCTGCTATCCGGGAGAACAATCCCGCCGGGCCAGGCAGTCGAAAACGCGCGTGTCCCGGAATCCGCTCTTTCCAACCCCAGCACTCGGTCGTGCCGGCAGTTGGCAATGAATCTCTTCGCTCCTTCGCGCAACGTTCTTGCCAAGATCACAACAGGTATCTGCAGGTCGACAGCGCGTCTCACAAGCTTCGGTTCAATGTGGATGTCATTGAAACCGTAGCCGATGCAGAAGAAACCTCGCGCATTCGCGAGTGCAACGTCCGCCTGGGTGATAATGGTGCGGAACGGTTCTTGGTGCGTGATTTGGTATTTGGTCACTCCGGGTGTGACGAGAAGCGGCTGGAGAGGCGTCGGGTAGTCGTTAGTGAACGGTAAGGCGAGTGGATTACTGTCTTCGCCGATGAACCAATCGATCGAACCGTGCACCTTCCAGACATCGACGCATCGTGGCTGCCGCGAAAGGTGGACTGATTGAGCCGTAACAGGTAGCCGGAAATTGCGGATGTACCCATCAGTGAACCCGACGTTTGTGTTAACGCGACTTTGGACGAGATTTGCGGCATACTCGGCAAGCCGATCGTAGTTCGTGGTGACGACACTAATCGTCTGGTGAGTGCTACGAAACAGGTGTGCAAACAAGTCTACAAGTGGGAATGCACGCTCCCGGAGAACCAGCTGTCGAAAAACCTTCAAATCATCCTCAAGGATCATCGCCCGCGTATTACGCACGACGTGTTGAAGAGAAGCCGGCGTCAATGTCACCGCTTGCAGAGTGGATTCCAAGTCGCGCGTGCGGTTCAGCTCAGCACTAAACTGTTGCCAGGCCGCCTGGTCCGCTGCGCCAACTTGGACATTTGCTAGCAAGTACTTTGCAAGCGGGTCCATCCCCCGAACACCATGCGCCGCCGAAAATCCGCTTCCTAGAATTACAACCGGTACAGCTTCCAAGCACTTCTGTGCATGGTGAAGGATGTCTTCGCGTAACTGGGTTGCGGAAGGTGTGTCAGTCGACATAGGTCCGATGCGAAAGCTCCGTCTGCTCTAAACCAGCATTAGAACAGAAGCGCTATGTCTCCAGCCAGAAGGGGGGGCGAATGCTGCACCTAGACGATCTCGCATCGGTGATTGGATTGTGCCACTTGTGTTATGGCAACGATCGCGCGGCGTAATTCCAAAGGAAGTGCTGGCCACGCTCGGATTACCTTCCTCAAATCGGCCGGAGACAGTGCTCTCTCTGCGACTGCACCGGATTTTGCAGCGCACTTTTGAGAAACGGGCGATTCTTTCGGAGAATCTGCGGCTCGTTCGAGTCCCGGGGGGGCACTTCGGAAGTTTGTGCTGGGCCGCTGGGTGCGGTCACCTGCCGAACTGGAAATCGACGGTCAGTGGCTTGCCACTACCACGATTGCCACCACTTTCTACGGCAGTGCGGCGTGGACCTGGTTTCCAGGTCACATGTACCGAATGGTGCCGCATGCCGTTCAAGCGCAACCCCCGTTACCTCGTTCATCGGCCGACAGGTCAAGCCCGTGTCCCTTGGCCGCGGAAGCGCACCGCGGGTGATGGATGATGCTGGTGCGCTGCCGCTTCAGCCTACGATCCAGCGGAATGCGACGTACAGGCAGACGATTGCGCCGGCGATGATCCACCACGGCTTCCGCTCGCGCGAATCTTCGGCGGAAAGGTACTGCCAGCATTCGGGGCAACGCTGCGCATCTTCGTGAATGTCTGCACGGCAGCACGGGCAAGCGATCGTCGCCGCTTCGTCATCCGACCAATCGGATGAGTCGTCGTCGAAATCGTCGTCGAAGTCCTCGTCCCATTCGTCATCATGTTCGTGCCTGTGTGCCATAGGTGGTGTGGTGTCATTGGCCGACGTGCAGGCCTGCCAGCAGCGGCAGAATCAGCGCGAAGAGCAGCCGAGACAGAGTGGTAGAAAGACGACAACCATGGCCCAATCTGGGCTCGGGTGACCAGCCCGAGCTTTGTGCGGTGTTTGCAGAAGGGGGCGTGGTGTCGATCTTAGCGACTCCTTCGGCTGTACAGCCGATAAAGCGAGCCGTCCTGCATGCCGCGTGCGGTCGCGATCGCACACTCGATTCCGATTGCCGTCACCATGACCGTCAGCATTACCGTCGTGTCGAACACCAGGCATCCGGCCACAGCGAGCAGCGCGGCTTCGCGCGCCACGCCTTCGGCACGCGAAGATTTGGAAACAGTCGCAGCGAGATCAAGAGATACCATGAATCCGTGCATTCTGGCATTGTAGCCATGCCATCGAGCGGCAGGTACATTCGGCGAGTGATCGTGTGATCGGTTCGAGCTACTTGGACAGACAGGTAACCGTATGATCGTTCGTCGCGTCTTTCTACTGCTTGTCGGGCTAGCCTTAACGCCGCTCATCGCTAGCGCGCAGGACAGGCAATCCGGCAAAACCATCCGCTTGCTGACGGTGGGTAATAGCTTTTCCCGGAACGCGACCAAATATCTCGACCAGATCGCGGAAGCGGGCGGCAACACGCTGATCCATCATGCGTGTGTGATCGGCGGCAGCGGACCGGATCAGCACCTGGCCAAGGCAGCCATCCACGAGAAGGACCCCACGGACAAGGCCGGCCTGTACGCCTCGGGCATGAGTCTCAAGCAGGAGCTGCTCGCCGAAAAATGGGACGTAATCACGATCCAACAGGCGAGCGTCCGCAGTCATGATGTCGCGAACTACCGGCCTGCGGCGAAGCAGCTTTACGATTACATCAAGAAGTACGCCCCGACGAGCGAGGTGGTGATCCACCAGACCTGGGCCTACCGCGTCGATGATCCGCGATTTCAGGAACCATCGGGCTCGCTTGGCGAGCCGCAGACGCAGAAGGAGATGTACGACGGCCTCTCAGCAGCCTATAGCACGATCGCCAATGAACTCGGCATCCGCCGCATTCCGGTCGGCGACGCGTTCTACGCCGCGGATACCGACCCGAAATGGGGCTACAAGCCGGATTTGACGTTCGATCCGAAGCGGTCAAAGCCCCCGGAATTGCCCGATCAGACGCATTCGCTGCACGTCGGCTGGCGTTGGGTCGCCAGCAGCGACAAAACCTCGCTAGGCATGGACGGGCACCACGCCAGCGCTGCGGGTGAATATCTGGGCGGACTCGTCTTCTATGAGTTCCTCTTCGGCTGCACTGCGGTCGGCAACACGTTCCATCCTGAGGGAATGGACGCAGAGTATGCCTACTTCCTGCAACAGACGGCCGACCGGGCGGTCGCGCGCGCGATCGCACGGCCAACGGCGCCGACCGTAAAGCCGAACATCGTGTTCATCCTCGCCGACGACCTCGGCTTCATGGACATCGGCGCGAACAACCCGCACTCGTTCTACGAGACGCCGAACGTCGACCGCCTGGCAAAGCGTGGGGTGCGGTTCACTCAAGGCTATGCAGCTTGCTGCGTCTGTTCACCGACCCGGGCTAGCATCATGACTGGCAAGTACCCGCCGCGCGTCGGCATTACCGACTACATCCCCGGCATGCGAAATGGCAAGCTTAAGTCGGCGCCGAACGCCGACCACCTGGCGCTGGAAGAAGTGACGGTCGCCGAAACATTGCGAGACGCCGGCTACGCGACGTTCTTTGCCGGCAAGTGGCACCTCGGCGGCGGCGAGTACTTTCCTGGCGCGCAGGGCTTTCCCAAGGAGCTGGTCAACGGTGGGTCCGGCAAGAAGGAGAATGTCCAGTTCTGGTATCCAGTCTCGGATGCACCAATTCCCGACCGCAAGGACGATCCGAAGACGACCGACCGTATCGTGAACGAGGCTGTGCGGTTCATCGAATCGCACCGCGACACGCCATTCTTCGCGTACCTGCCGTTTCTGGCGGTACATACGCCGATCGGCGCTCGTGCCGATCTCGTGTCGAAATATGAACGCAAGAAAGCCTCCGCGCCCGAGGACGCCTGGGGCCGTGAGCGTGAACGCGATGTCCGTTTAGTGCAGAACAACGCCACCTACGCTGCGATGTTGGAACAGCTTGATCGTGCAATCGGGCGCGTGCTTGCGGCGCTCGAAAACAATGGCCTCGAAGAACGGACGATCATCGTGTTCATGTCGGACAACGGCGGTCTGTCAACGAGCGAAGGGCACCCGACCTCGAATGTCCCGCTGCGCGCCGGCAAGGGTTGGCCCTACGAAGGTGGTGTACGCGAACCCTGGATCGTCGCTGCGCCGGGAGTGACGAAGCGCGGCAGCACCTGCGACACACCGGTGATCAGCACGGACTTCTATCCGACGCTGCTGGAACTCGCCGGACTGCCATTGCAGCCAGAACAGCACCGCGACGGCGTGAGCTTCGCTCCGTTACTTCGAGGCGAGCCATTTGAGCGAGGCATGCCGCTGTTCTGGCATTACCCGCACTACGGGAACCAGGGGGGCGCGCCCTATGGCGCTATCCGCGCGGGCGATTGGAAGCTGATTGAGTGGTACGAGGACGGCGCCGTCGAACTGTACAACATCCCGGCCGACATCAGCGAGCAGAATAACCTTGCGGGACAGCACCCCGAGCGGGCACGTGCGCTACACGAGAAGCTGATCGCTTGGCGCAAAGACGTTGGTGCGGTCATGCCCGAGCCGAATCCCGATTTTGTGCCGAGCAAACGCGACGCTCCCGCGGCGGGGAGGAAGCAGTGAGCATTCGCGATGACGATTGGACATCACTGATCGGTCGATTTCGAAGCCGGGGTTTTGAAGCCTCACGGGAACGATTCGGCCTCGTTGCGCGATAGCCGCGCCACGCCGCCGAGACTTGCGACGTGGCGGCTTTCTTTTTCGTCTCCTCTGTCGCCGATTGGTCGCAGGAGTGTTGTCCGAACGGCGACAGTCGCCGCTCGTGCGCCAGCAGCGCTAGCAGGGTAATCTGGCACCCCATGCTCACGTTGCCCGGTTCGCCTCGCCGATAAAGACCGAACAAGTTGCCAAGCCGCCCAAGTTTCATGGACGAAACCGGGTCGACGATGCCTCATGCGCGGATCTTCTTCGTCGTCGTGATCGTCTGCGCCGGCGGCTGCATGACGAATCGTTTGCGCCAGCGGACGATCAACCAGGCCACGACGTTGCCCGAGTTGCAATATCAGCAGGTGCTCGGCAACCTGGCGCTGTTTGCCGGCAACCCCTCTGCCCTGCCGTGGCATGTGAACCTGCGCGAAGGAACGACGCAAATCACCGACTCGGCCAGCGGCGGTGCCTTGCTCGATTTCGGGCCGCCGGCAGTCACGCAGCCGCAGTTGTTCGGCTCGCGCACCGCCGTCGCGCAGTGGGGCATGTCGCCGGTGATCGAACCGATCGAATTGCAACTGATGCGAATCGCCTATCGCCGGGCGTTCGGCGCGCCCGACATGCCGTCGCCCGACTTGCTCGACGACTTGGCGCATGTATTGAAGGATCAGTTTGCCGCCAACCCCGATCTGCGAAACGAGTCGGAACTGTTCTATGAGCTTGAAAGCAGCCGCTTGCAGAACCCGGCCGAGTTCGAAGGCCGCACGCTGACCACCAACGACGCGCGGTGCTGTACCGATCCGGTTCCGCCGGGGCGCAGCATTTCGCCATTGGCTAAGAACGTGTGCTGGAAGATCGACTCGATCCAGCGCGATCTGGCGCGTATCCAGCCGGGCTGGTTCCGCGTGGGGCGCAAACACGATGTGCCGAAAACCGCCTGCTACGTCGGTCGCAACGGCGACTGCTACGTATGGGTCGAAGCCGACGGTCGCGAGGCGTTGACCGAATTCACGCTGATCGTGATGAAGCTTTCGACCGTGGTCAAAGAGACGCAAACGCTCATTAGTCCCGGCTCGGTGAAATTCTCGCCCGGCGACCGCCCCGGCGCGTAAGCACGACCTGTCGACGACTGACTGCTAGCAGCGGGGGCTTGACCGGCCGTGTAAACTACTTCCAAGTAGATGAAGTTGGTCTCTAGCCCAAGAAAGGAGGTGATCGATTGAGTACGATTGCTTGCTTGCCGTGTAAGGTCGTCACTGCGATGGATCACAATGTTCTCCTGAACGCAAACATCGCGAGCTGGCTCGCCTAGCCCGTGCTACGCGAGTCAACGGCCCCACGGCCGCGACTTCGCAATCTGAGTATCTACGAAGGCCCTCCGGTGCGTAGCCGGGGGGCCTTTGTGTTTTGCGCCGGCGCGCGGTCCATGGGACGGGCCAGTTGCGGCGATCAGCAGTTCGAACGCCTCGCGCACCCAGCCGCTGTGCCAGGTGTGTTCGCGCCGGGGCCCGTCGCGATAATCGTGCGCGATCTTCAGTTCATCGAGCAGCGCGTGCATTTGCTGGTGCTGGTCGTGAAAATTTCCGTAGCCGGTCAGCACCAGCCGGTTCGACTCGCCCCATTCGAGGGCGCGGCCTCGCAGCAGGTCGGCGAGCCGGTAACGCTCGAAATTCGCCTGCGTGCCAAAGATCGGTCCCGAGCCGTATTTGCCCGACTCTTGCATCATCAGCGGCGAATCCCACGCCGATGCTCGGCCGAACAGTTCGGGATGCCGCAGCATGAGCGACCATGCGCCGCAACCCGATTTGCTGAACCCGAGCAGCAGCCGATCATCGGCGGCTGACGACGTCGGGTAGGTGCGATCGACCAACGGCACGACCGCATTGACGAAGTGACTTTCCTGGCGCATCGCCGGATCGGTCGGATGGTCGCAATACCACGGCAAGGCCGAGAATGTCGGAGCGACGACGATCAGGCGATGCTTGTTGTGCAGGTCGAGCTGCTGCACTTCCCGCAGGCCGTCGCCCCAGCGCGCTTCGCGCCCCGCCTCGACCGGCAACACGTACACGACTCGGTACTTCTTCTCGGCATCGAACGGCTGGGGGAGCAACACACGGACTTCGGTCGCGCCGGCCTGATAGGGCGACGTGAGCGGGTGCACGACGATGCCGCGGTCGTCGGCCATCAGCGGCCAGGGCGCCAGCAGCAGCAACATTAGCGCCGCGCGGATCATCGCTTGCGCTCCGCCACCAGGAACAATCGAGGAAACGGAAACAGCGTGACGCCCTGGCGCGGCGGATACGCGCCGCGAAATCGCTCGGCGAGCTGGCGTTCGAACTCGGGGATCTCGGCCGAGTCGAGCCGCGCCAGCAGTGGCCGCAGCGCGGTGCCGCGCATCCAGTCGAGGATCGGCGTGTCGCCGGTGAGGACGTGGATGTACGTGGTTTCCCAGGCGTTCACGTTCAAGCCGAGATCGTGCAGCCGATCGACGTACCACCACGGCGGCATCACCGAGTCGCGATGCAGCCCCACTCCCGCCAGCCGCTGCGCCCAGCGCGGATCGCCGGCCGTGCGCGCGATCGCCGCATAGCACGGGCCATCGAACTGCGAGGGAATTTGCACGGCGAGCGTGCCGTCGGCAGCGAGCATCTCGGCCAGCCGCTTGAACAGCCGCTCGTGGTCGTCGACCCATTGGAAGGCGGCATTGCTCACGAGCAAGTCGACCGGCCGCGGCGGCGACCACGCCGCGATGTCGCCGCGCTCAAACTGCAGCCGTCCGCTGATCGCACGCGCCTGCGCCTGCTCGAGCATCTCGGCCGAATTGTCGATTCCCAGCACGTGTGCGTTGGGCCAACGATCGACGAGCGTCGCCGTCAGCGTGCCAGGGCCGCAACCCAGATCGACAATGAACCGCGGCTCGGTCCGATCGACTTGCGCAAGCAGGTCGAAGAACGGTCGCGAGCGCTCGCCGACAAACTTCAGATACTCGTTGGGATTCCACATCCAACCGGCTCGCGGATCAGTTCGCAGTGCGTTCGATGGTGGCCAGCCATGCCTTCGGGCCGCCCGGGCTGAACATCGCTGCGGCGCTTGCGGCGACCTCGAATCGCGTGGGCACGATGCGCTCGACCCGCCAGGCGTGAGCGAACGCGTAGCGAATCTCCTGTTGCGTGACTCGGCGCGGCCCTTCGGAGCCGGGCTCCTGGTCGGAGAAGCAGAGGATGTGCACGCGGCCGCCCGGGCGAACCACTGCTGCCAGCCCGCGAACAAACGTCGGCCGTTCGTCGTCGCTGAACGTGTGGAACAGGCCGCAGTCGAGTGCGGTATCGAACTGCCGGCCGAGCGTCGCCAATTCGAGTGCGTTGCCGAGTTCAAAATGGACATCGAGTTTGCGTTCGGCGGCTTTGCGCTGAGCGCGCTCGATCGCCACCGGCACGTAGTCGAGCCCCCACGTTTCGTGTCCTTGCGCAGCCAGCCAAAGCGCGTTGTCGCCCGTGCCGCAGCCGACGTCGAGCACGCTGCCACGAATCATTCCGCCCCCGGCCAAATCGATGACGGCTTGTTGAGGCCGCCCGATATCCCAGGGAGCCTGATCGGCATACATTTTTTCAAAAAGTTGACGCTCCATCGGCAAATCCTTTACGCGTGTTGCAGTTTTTGCAGCTCCCCGGCAAGCTGCTTGTCGTTGAAGTCTGAATAGTATTCGAGCGTGCGCAATGCCTGGGCGGTGGGGAGCACGCCGGTGCGCGGCGGATAAAACTCGCCGGGTCTGAGCGCGCGCGAGACGGTCAGCAGTTCGCCGTCGATCAAGCGTTGGAACGCCGCGGTGAGCTGCCCCTCGGTCTTGCCCAGGCAGCGGGCGACCATGCCCACGGTGAGCGTGTAGGCGTGGTCGTCGGCGTCGAGGTGGTAGGCTGCAATTTCCAAGACGTACGACAGTATCTCGCGTTCGAGATGGGTGAGATGATGTTCCGCGCCGTCGTTGGCTGGGAGATCGCGGTCGGGGCCGCAAATCGCACAGCAGGCTGGTGCGTGCCCGGTTTGCTGCTCGGCCCATTGGACGAGCTCGGCCGCATCGATGGCGCAGCCTTTCATGTGCTTGCCGGTGGTCCAATGAGTTCGCTTGTTGGCCGCTTGCTTGACTTCGGCGCACCGCGCGCGATGCAACACCAGATGCGCCTTGGCGGGATGGCGGGAGCAATCGAGCACGAAGCCGCCGCGGTGGTGGGTTACCCAGTTTAGGTAAGCCCGATCTTCATCGAGAAACAGAATCACTTCTTTTTGCCCGCCTTGGCAGCGATTTTGTTCTTGAGCATCTTCTTGCGCAAATTGGCGAACTTCGTCGCCGGTTGCCGGACCATCGAACGCCCTTTGCTGGCCATCGTGGGACCTCGCGAGTTGAGCTACGTGAGCAATTGAACGATTGCCTTGCCGATCTCCGCCATGAAATCGTAATCGAGCGTCTCGGCCGTGTCGCTGGCGCGATGGTAGTGCGGATTGCGAAACTCGGC
>DASZPI010000004.1:0-6223 GCA_035550355.1 Pirellulales bacterium | reverse complement strand
TCAAAGAATACGTTGCGGCCGGAATCTCGACCGATCACGAGTGCACTACGATTGACGAAGCGCGCGAGAAGCTGGCGCTCGGGATGAAGATCCTGATCCGCGAAGGCTCGGCGGCCAAAAACTTCGAGGCGCTCTGGCCGCTGCTGCGCGAGGCCCCCGGGCGCGTGATGCTGTGCAGCGACGACAAACACCCCAACGACTTGCTCGTCGGGCACATCGACGCCCTGGTCCGCCGCGCGATTGCCCACGGCATCGATCCGCTCGAGGCCTGGCAGGCCGCGAGCCTCAACGCCGTCGAGCACTATCGCATGCAGGTCGGCCTGCTGCGCCCCGGCGACCCGGCCGATCTGGTCGAGGTCGACGACCTGCACAGCGTGCGCGTGCTGCGCACCTGGATCGACGGCCGCCTGGTCGCCGAGCGGGGCAGGGCGCTGGTGCCGAGCGTCGTGCCGCCGGAAATCAACCAGTTTGTCGCCCGCGCGAAAACGGCAAGCGACTTCGCGATCGCCGCGCAGGGGCAGCGACTGCGCGTGATCGAGGCGCTCGATGGGCAGCTCGTCACGCGCACGGCCATCGAACCAGCGCTGATTCAAAACGGCGCCGTGCTTTCCGATCCCGCGCGCGACGTGCTCAAGATTGCCCTGGTCGATCGCTACCACGACGCGCCCCCGGCGGTGGCGATGATCAACGGCTTCGGCCTGCGCCGCGGAGCGATTGCTTCGAGCGTGTCGCACGATTCGCACAACGTCGTTGCCGTGGGCGTAAGCGACGACGACCTGGCGCGGGCCGTGAACCTGGTGATCGCGGCGCGCGGCGGGGTCGCCGTGGCCGCCGGCAACACGACCGCCGTGCTGCCGCTGCCGGTTGCGGGACTGATGAGCCCACGCGATGCTTATCATGTGGCCGCCGAGTACGAGCGGCTCGACGCCTTGGCCAAGGAGTTGGGGTCGCCGCTGGCAGCCCCGTTCATGACGCTGTCGTTCATGGCGCTGTTGGTGATCCCGTCGCTGAAGTTGGGCCCGCAGGGTCTGTTCGATGTCGAGAAGTTCGAGCCCGTTTCGCTGTTCGTGTGAGGGCGCCCGATGCCGCTGCTGATCCGTAATGCCGATATCGTCACGGTGGCCGAGCGCTACACGGCCGACATTTGGTGCGAAGGGGAGACGATCACCCGCATCGGCCAAAACCTGCCTGCGCCCATGGGGGCCGAGGTGATCGATGCCCGCGGCCGGCCCGTGTTTCCCGGGTTTATCGATCCGCACACGCACATCTATCTGCCGTTCATGGGCACGTTTGCCAAGGACGACTACGCCACGGCCAGCCGGGCGGCGCTGGTCGGCGGCACGACAACGATTTTCGATATGTGCATCCCGGCACGCGACCAGCCGCCGCGCAAGGCGTTCGAGCTGTGGCATTCGCGCTCGCAGGGCGTCTCGTCGTGCGATTGGTCGTACCACATGGCCGTGGTGCGCTGGGACGGCGAAGTCGAACGCCAGATGCGCGAGATCGTCGCCGCGGGAGTCGCATCATTCAAAGTGTTCTTGGCCTACAAGGGAGCGCTCGACCTGGACGATGCGGGCTTGTTCCAGACGCTCGCATTGGCCAAGGAGCTCGGCGTCGTGACCACCGCGCATTGCGAGAACGCCGAGGCGATCGCACGGGCGCAGGCGCGGTTGCTGGCCGAGAAGAAGACCGGGCCCGAGTTTCATTACGTCAGCCGCCCGCCGCGCGTCGAGGCCGAAGGGGTACATCACCTCTGCACGTTTGCCGAACTGACCGGCGCGCGGGTGTACATCGTGCACCTGAGTTGCGACGAGGCGCTGCGCGTGGCGCTCGAGGCGCGGCATCGCGGGGTCGACGTGGCGATCGAAACCTTGATTCAGTACTTGATCCTCGACAAGAGCTGGGCCGAGCGGCCGAATTTCGAGGGAGCCAAATACGTCATGAGCCCGCCGCTGCGCGACAAGTCGAACCAATCGATCCTCTGGAACGCGCTGCGCAGCGGCGAAATTCAGACCGTGGCCACCGACCACGCCCCGTTCGACTATGCCACGCAAAAGCCGATGGGCCGCGACGACTTCACCAGAATTCCCAACGGTATTCCGGCGCTCGAAGAGCGCGTGCCGCTGCTGTACACGCACGGGGTGGCCTCGGGACGAATCGACATGCACCGTTTTGTCGACCTGGCCAGCACCCAGGCGGCGCGGCTGTTCGGCCTGTTCCCCCGCAAAGGCACCATCCAGCCGGGGAGCGACGCCGACTTGGTGATTTACGATCCCGACTATCGAGGCGTGCTGTCGCATGCGACGCAACAATCGGCCGTCGATTACAATGCATTCGAAGGTTTCGAGCTGCGCGGGCGACCGGGCGTGGTGACGCTGCGCGGCCGCGTCATGGCGCGCGACGGCCAGTTCGTCGGCACCGAAGGACAAGGGCGCTTCCTGGCGCGACGAACTTCGGGCGGAGTGAAGGATAAGCAGTGATGGGCGTCGTCGGCCAAGACATTCCCCACGATTCGGCGCGCGGACACGTCACTGGGCAGTCGGTGTTTATCGACGATATGCCGCCCGTGCTGGGCGAACTGTGGGTCGAAATCGTCGGCAGCCCGGTAGCCCACGGCCGGCTGCGGGGCGTCGATGCTTCCGAGGCTCGGAAGATTCCCGGCATCGTCGCCGTGGTAACGGCGCACGATATTCCCGGGCACAAGCGGTTCGGACCGGTGGTGGCCGACGACGTGCTGCTGGCCGAAGAAGAACTGGCCTACGTCGGTCAGCCGATTGCGCTGGTTGCCGGCGAGGATCGCCGGGCGGTGGCCCGGGCAAAGCGCCTGGTGAAGTTGGATATCGACACGCTGCATCCCGTGTTCACGATCGACGAAGCGATCGCCCAAGAACAGTTCCTGGGCGCCAAGCGCGTGATCGCCTGCGGCGGCGATGTCGATGCGGCACTCGCCGCCGCGCCGCAGACACTCGAAGGGGTGCTCACGATCGGCGGGCAGGAGCATTTCTATCTCGAATCGCAATGCGCGATCGCCTATCCCGGCGAGCAGGATACGCTGGTCGTGCACTCGTCGACGCAGCATCCCACCGAAGTGCAGATGATCGTCGGCGAGGTCTGCCATCTGCCGTTTCACCGCGTCACCGTGATCTGCAAACGCATGGGAGGCGGGTTCGGCGGCAAGGAGACCCAGGCCGCGCAGCCGGCCGCGATGGCCGCGCTCGTGGCCCGCCTGACGGGCCGGGCTACGCGAATGGTGCTCGAACGTGATGAAGACATGGCGATCACCGGCAAACGCCACCCGTACAAGTCGTGGTACAAGGTCGGCTTCGACCACGAGGGGCGGATCACCGCCCTGGCCGTCGATCATTACGCCAACGGCGGCTACTCGACCGACCTGTCGCTGTCGGTGCTCGAGCGCGCGATGCTGCACACCGACAACGCGTACTTCCTGCCGGTGGCGCGGATTACCGGTCGCGTGTGCCGCACCAACCTGCCGTCGAACACGGCGTTCCGCGGATTCGGCGGACCGCAAGGCGTGGCGGTGATCGAAAACATTTTGGAGGAAATCGCCCAGACCCTAAGGCGCGATGCCGCCGACGTGCGCCGGGCCAACTGCTATCGCATCGACGAGCGCAATACGACACCGTACGGGCAAATCGTTCGCAACAACGTACTGCCCGATCTGATCGACCGTCTGCGCGTGACGAGCGACTACGACCGGCGGCGCGCGGAGATCGCGCTGGCGAATGCCGAAAATCACGGCGCTCCGCTGCGGGGGCTGGCGATGACGATGGTCAAGTTCGGCATCTCGTTCACCAAGCGGACGCTCAACCAGGCCAACGCGCTGGTGAACGTGTATCTCGATGGCTCGGTGGCGGTCTCAACCGGCGGCACCGAGATGGGCCAAGGGGTGAACACGCGCGTGCGGCAGCTCGTGGCCGACGACTTGGGCATCGGGTACGACGCGGTGCTGGTGGCAGCGACGAGCACTGACAAGAACAATAACACTTCGCCCACGGCGGCGTCGTGCGGCACCGACCTCAACGGCGCCGCCGCGCTCGACGCCTGTTCGCGGATCAAGGCTCGGCTGGCGGCGTTTGCCGCGCCGCTGCGGGCCGACCCGGCAGCAGGACTCGCGGCCTCGCCCGGGCATGTGGCGTTTGCCGACGGCCAGGTGTTCGACGCGCGTGCCCCGGCGAACACCATCGCCTGGCGCGACCTGGTGCTGAGGGCCTATCAGGAGCGTGTGAACCTCGGCGAGCGCGGCTTCTACGCCACCCCGGGGGTCGATTTCAACCGCGACACCGGCCAGGGGCAGCCGTTCTTGTACTTCACCAACGGCGGCGCGGTGGCCGAGGTGGCGATCGACCGCTTCACCGGCGAGCTAACGGTCGCGCGGGTCGATATCCTGATGGACATCGGCATGCCGATCAACCCTGGGATCGACCGCGGACAGATCGTCGGCGGGTTCGTGCAAGGCATGGGCTGGGCCACGACCGAAGAGCTGAAGTACAACGAGCGCGGCGAACTGCTCTCGCATTCGCCGACCACGTACAAGATTCCGAACGTCAGCGATCTGCCCGAGCAATTTCACCTGGCGTTGTACCCCAACAGCGCCAACGAAGTGAGCCTCAAGCGGAGCAAGGCGGTCGGCGAGCCGCCGCTGCTGTTGGGCTTCAGTGTGTGGGCGGCGGTCAAAAACGCACTCGCCGGCGTTGCCGTCGGCGAGGTCGCTCGCTTGGATTTGCCGGCTACCGGCGAAGAGATTCTGCTACGATTGCACGCGCTCGAGCAGCTGATGCCGGTCGAAACCGACGAGTTGGCCGAGCCGACGGGTAGCTGATCGCTTCGAGCAGGAGTGTTAATCGGCGCAGCCGGCCGCCGGTTTCGATCGTAGTTTGGGGTGCGATTCGCGAGGGGCGCCATGGCCGGCAACTCGGAGCAGCTACAGGGCGATCGTCGTGGATTGCTCGCCGCGCTCCTCGGCGACGGTCGGTTTCTGATCATCGTCACCGGTTTGTGCCTGACGCTGGCCGGCGGCTTTGCATTATTTCAGTCGGCCACCGGGCACTTCTTGCCGCACGACATCGCCTACCTGGGCATGACCGCCGACGAGCTGTGCAGCATCAACGAATGCCGGATCGTGCATTTCATGTTCCACGATCGCGTGTCGTTCGGCGGCGTGTTGATCGCGATCGGCGCACTGTACATGTGGCTGGCTGAGTTTCCGCTGAAAATGCGCGCGCCCTGGGCCTGGTGGACGATCGCCGCCAGTGGTGTGATCGGATTCCTAAGTTTTCTAAGCTACCTCGGCTATGGCTACCTCGATTCGTGGCATGCCGTGGCAACAATCCTGCTGTTACCGATGTTTGTTGCGGGGCTGGTGCGCGCTAAGCGAACGCTCGGCCCACCGAGCGCCTTCGGGCCCGCACTTCGCGACGGCTTGCGGCGAAACTGGACAACGCGGCTTGGCGCCGGGCGGCTTGCGTTGCTTGCTGCCGCACTGGGCATCGTTGGCGCGGGATTGACGATCAGCGCCATCGGCATGACAAGCGTATTTGTCCCGCAGGATTTGGCCTACATGGGGCTGCCGGCCGATGCCCTGCATGCCATCAATCCCAAGCTAGTGCCGTTGATTGCGCACGATCGAGCGGGATTTGGCGGTGGGCTGTGCTCCGGCGGAATTGCCTTGCTGGCGACGATTTTGTTTGCCAGGCCGTCGCGCGATCTATGGGAAATTCTTGCCGTGATCGGAGTCGTCGGCTTCAGTGCCGCAATCGGCGTGCACTTCACGATTGGTTACACCGACCCCATTCACTTGGCGCCGGCTTGCGCAGGTGCCGCGCTGTACGCCGTCGGCCTGGCGCTGGCGTTCAGGCCGATGATGGCTGCTTGAGTCGATCGCGACGCGCGCAGCTAGGGATGGGTCGCGACGGCGTTCTTTTCCACGATCGCTTTGAGGTTCGCCAGGCCCTGGTCGAACATGTCGCCGATCATCTTGTCCATGTCCATGAATAGGCCCATGGCTTTGCAGACGAAATTCTTGTCACCGGAATTGCTCCAGGTCACGCGCGTCTGACCGCCGTCGGCCTTGAAGCTGAACTCGGCCATGTTCGTGCCTGGCATCGGCTTTTCGAACTCGAGCCGGATGCGGATCAACTCGTTGGGCTTGCTTTCGACGATCGTCATTTTTCCGGCGCCGACCTGCATGTTGCCCGACCATTTG
>DASZPI010000003.1:0-4122 GCA_035550355.1 Pirellulales bacterium | reverse complement strand
AATGCCAAGGCTGCCGACGATTCGGGTGATCGGGTCCCACGACATCTCGACGAGCTTGCCCGAACCGCTGGTTGTTTCGTGCTGCGGGGTTGCGGTGGCCACGGTGACGCTCCTTGGCGCATAGGGTGCGTAATGCCTAATAGGTTGTGGGACGATAGCCAGTGGTGAGCTTCCTGCCCCGGTGCCGCCACTTAGGCTCCTTGTTCATCGTTTGATTCGTGAAGTGCCGTAGCCAACGAATGGCGCGGCCGTAGGCGCCGACCGCGGTGGCCGAGACCGTCGCTCCTGGCGGCTCGTCCATAAACGGCATGAACTTGTCGGGGAAGCCCGGCATGGTGCAGGCGATGCAAATGCCGCCTACGTTCGGACAACCCCCGATGCCATTCATCCATCCGCGCTTCGTGACATTGCAGTTCACGACCGGCCCCCAGCAGCCGATTTTCACCAGGCACTTCGGCGAGCCGTATTCCGAAGCGAAGTCGCCCTGCTCGTAGTAACCGGCGCGATCGCAGCCTTCGTGCACGGTTTTGCCGAACAACCATGTGGGCCGCAGTTGCGAGTCGAGCGGAATCGTTGGCGCAATGCCGGCAGCCATATACAGCAGGTACAGCAAAGTCTCGGTCATGTTGTCGGGCTGCACAGGGCAACCCGGCACGTTGATCACCGGGTAGCCGGCCTTCGATTTCCAATTCCAGCCCAAATAATCGGCCAGGCCCATCGAGCCGGTGGGATTGCCTTGCATGGCGTGGATGCCGCCGTACGCCGCGCAGGTGCCGCAGGCCACGACGGCCAGCGCCTTCGGCGCCAGTCGATCGATCCAGGTGTTCAGCGTGATCGGCTGACCGGTCGTCTTGTCGTTGCCAACGCCGGTCCAGTAGCCTTCGCTCTTAATCTCTTCGTTGGGAATCGAGCCTTCGACGACCAGAATGAACGGGGCGCCGAGACGGTCTTCGGCCGCCTGGTACCAGGTCTCCATGTACTCGTCGCCGCCGAGGGAGTAGGCCAGCACTCGGTTGTGCAGATGGACTTTCGGCAGTCCGGGGATCGCGCCCATCACAATGTCTTCGATGCTCGGCTGCGTGGCTGCGGTGACCGAGACGGTGTCACCGTCGCAACTCATGCCGTCAGGCATCCAAAGGATGTGCACCTCTTTGACGGCCGGTTCTCGAGCGATGGGATTCGATCGCGGGGCGATCATGACGGCCTCCTCGGCAAAAGTTGACTTAGGCCAGGAATCTCAAACGGCGATTTTTATTGCCCCGTCAGATCGCTTTTTCGTCCACCACTCCTTCCGCTGCCCAGGCCACGTGCCCGTACTTGATGAGCGCAACGAACACTGCCCCGCCGACGATATTGCCCAGCGTGGTGCACAGGTGAAACCGACCGATCTCTGACAAGCCAACGCCGTGGCCCGCGAACGATGCCATCATCAGCTCGATGCTTCCCGCCACCGCATGGTGCAAATGCGCCAAACCAATGGTGCTGGTAACCAGCCAAACCAACACCAGCTGACTGATCGTTCCGCGTCCCGCTGCCACCAACCATGAAAGAAGTCCCATGAGCCAACCAGCAAGCACCGCGCTCAAAAGAATGGTCCGGCTCGAGTACGACATTGTTTGGCGTGCAAGCTCGCCCAACGTTTCGGGCGACACGATCTGCAAGCCTGGGCCGACAAAGCTGGTCAGCAGTGCAAAAACCGCACCCCCTGCGAGATTGGAGCAATACACAAGGAACCAAAGCCGCAGCAATGCAGCGATCGGCGCGTCGCCGTTCAGCACCGGCAGAACGGCGAGCGAGGTTTGCTCGGTGAACAGTTCGCTTCTGCCGATCACCACGAAAATAAAACCAATCGCATAGGCATTCGCCGAGGCGATTTGATTCGCGGCGTGCGACAGGTCACCAGTCAATTGGTGCATCACGGCGACCATCAGCGGACTGAAACCAAGATCCAGCCCGGCTGAAATGCCCGACAGCACCAGCACGAGCGCAGGCGCTTTGATCGATTCGCGTCCTTCGCGCAGCTCGAGCCTGAGGATTTCTTTGGGAGCGCGCTTGGCGGCAACGTCTGGTGTTGCCGAATCCTGACCGCCTGCGTTGTCATCGGACTGTTCGTCGGACTTCGGCACGGCCAGGATTCCTGACGAAGATTTAACAGATGCGCGGTAGTTGCTCCCCGGCAAGCATGGTGACGACCCGCTCGCCGCCAACCAGTGACCGCAGCGTGACCATACGTGGGTGCGCTTCGACCACCTGGCCGATGATCGACGCCTGTGCACCGAGCGGATGGTCGCGCATCGCGACCAACAATCGATCGGCGTCAGCCGCCGGAACCACCGCCACAAGCTTGCCTTCATTCGCCACGTACAGCGGATCGAGGCCGAGCATTTCGCAAGCTGCGTGAACATCGGGGCGCACGGGAATCGCCGCTTCGACAAGCTCGACGCCAAGATTGACCGCGGCGGCCAATTCATTCAACGTGCTGGAAAGGCCGCCGCGGGTCGGATCGCGCATCCAGCGAATGCTCGGGACCGCCTCGAGCATCGTGCGTGTCAGGCCGGCCAGCGACGCGGTGTCGCTGGTCAGCGTCGTCTCGAACTCAATGCCTTCGCGCAGCGACATAATGGCCATGCCGTGATCGCCCAGCGTTCCCGAGAGGATGAGCTTATCGCCGGCTTTGGGTGCGCGGATCGAAAGTTTCCGTCCCGACGGAACCATTCCGATGCCAGCCGTGGTGATGAACTCTCCGTCGCCTTTGCCGCGATCGACGACCTTGGTATCGCCGGTAACCAGTTGCACCTCCGCTTCGTCGCAGGCGGCGCGCATCGAGATTGCGATCCGCTTCAGGTCCTCGAGCGGAAAGCCTTCCTCGAGGATGAACGCGGCCGAGATGAACTTCGGCACCGCGCCGCCGACCGCTAGGTCGTTGACCGTACCGTGCACCGCAAGCCGACCGATGTCGCCGCCTGGGAAAAACAACGGTCTCACCACGAACGAATCGGTGGTGAACGCGAGACGCGATTTCTCAGGTGCGGCATCGGGTTCGAGATCGACCGTCGCCTGATCTTCGAGCGCAGCGAGCGTTTGATTACCAAACGCCGGCATAAACAGCCGCTCGATGAGGTCCGCCGTCAAGCGTCCTCCGCTGCCGTGCCCGAGCAACACGCGATCGTAATTTGACTTGGGCGTCGGACAGCTCAGCCACGCATCGAGAGTCGCCGTAACGTCAGCCATTCGGCAAAAGCTCCGGTACTAAATCGCTGGCACGCCGCTGAGCGGCACGATTTCGGGCTCGCTCGTCGCCGCGGCTAAATGCTTGCCGTATAGGAAATACGCCGCGCAGGCCCCTTCGCTCGAAACCATCGTGGCGCCCAGCGGGCTGTGCGGCGTACAACGCTTGCCAAAGGCGGGGCAGTCGTGTGGCTTTTTCAGGCCGCGCAACACCTGGCCGCTGATGCACTCGGTCGATTCTTGGGTCTGAATCTCGGCAACGTCGAACAATCGCTCGGCGTCGTGCGCGCGGTAGTCGTCGCGCAACCGATATCCGCTCTGCGGAATCATTCCGACACCGCGCCACTTGCGATCGCAGACCTCGAACACATCGTCGATCAATCGCTTCGAAGCGCGATTACCTTCCGGCCTGACGGCGCGTGCATACTGGTTCTCGATCTCGGCTCGACCGGCTTCGAGCTGGCGCACGGTCCATAACACCCCTTCGAGCATATCGAGCGGCTCGAAACCGGTGATTACGATCGGCACGCGGTAGCGCTCGGCAATGGGGCCATATTCGTCGACTCCCACGACGGTGCATACGTGCCCCGGGCCGAGAAACCCCTGCACGCGATTGTCTGGCGATTCGAGAATCGAGCACATCGCCGGCGGCACCAGCACGTGCGACACCAGCACGCTAAAGTTCGTCAGGCCGCGCTTCCGTGCCATCCAGACCGCCATCGCGTTCGGCGGTGCGGTGGTCTCGAAGCCGATCGCGAAGAACACGACGCGTCGATCGGGATTCGCCGCCGCCAATTGCACCGCGTCCAACGGCGAATACACGATCCGCACATCGGCGCCTTCGCTTTTCAGTTGCAGCAAATCGCCGCGCGATCCCGGCACGCGCAGCATGTC
>DASZPI010000002.1:0-4953 GCA_035550355.1 Pirellulales bacterium | reverse complement strand
GCGTGACAATCGCCGCCACCAGCAGCGCAGCCCCCGCGACGACAAATGCGATGGTTTTTGTGTTTTCGTTCATCGAACCGGTCCCTATCGTTTGGTTGTTAAATCACCGAGGCATGCGGAGGACCAAAGCCGACCCGCGTCTCGGTGTTTATCTGTGGTTTACCCGCCTAGCGTAGCCGCGAGCGTTCGACCCCTTCACGTTCGCCGGCGCGGCGGTTGAAGAACACCGCGATGCCGATGGCCAACGGCAAGATCGGCGGCAGGATGACGGCCAGCAACTTGTAGCGGTTCTGCACGCGGCGAACCTCGAGCGCCAGCCGACGATCGGTGTCAGCCTTCTTGCGCTCGTATTCCTTGGTCAATTGGGCGGTCTTGGCGTCGAGCCGGCGCTGATTCACTTCCTGCTGCAGTTGCAGCTCCATGATCGCTTCCTTCGCGCCCACGTCCTTGCGCTTGTTCAGCTTGTCGATCACCTCTTGGAACTGCTTCTTGACCTTCTCGACTTCTTCGTTCCGCTCGTTCAAAAAGCGTTCGACGTCGCTGGCGGCCTGCTCGCGGGCTTTTTCGGTCACCTGATCGACGCGCACCAGGGTGCGATGCGCGGGGCGGCGCTTGCGGATTTCCACAAAGCGGTCGTCGCCCGCCAGCACGTCGAGCACGTTGAGCACGAACGTCACGTTGTCCAGGTTCCAATTCAACTCGCTGCGATTCGGGTCGCCCGACTGGGCGCGCAAGTTGAAAAACTCCGAGTACAGGATGTCGATATCCGACACGACCACCGCCTTGATCGGCTGCGGCTCGGCCGGTTTTTCGCCTTCCTTCATCGCCGGCTCGGCCTTGGGCGTGCCGGTCAGATGAGCGGCCAGCACATAGTGGTCGCCCGTGCGGATGCGCCGCCGACCGGGATTCAACCCGCCCGGCTGACCGAACATGTTGCGCTGCAGCGTGTCGCTGTAGCTGACGTAGCCAGTGTCTTTGCCGGTCAACACCAGCGGTTCGTACTTCAGTTGGCTGGTGTTCATGCCCGAAATTGCGCCTGGAAACACGAACAATAGTTCCTGCAAGCCCGAGCTGATGGGGTCCTGCTCGTTGAACACCCCTTCGTCGCTGGCGCCGGCATCGATGAACACGAACTCCGGCGGCAGGTCGAATCGTGGGTGCGGGTTGTACGCCTGCCAGACCACGCGATCGGCGATGATGTCCACGCCCAGCAGATCCCACAGCTTGCTGATGTCTCCCTTGGGGACCGGCGGCTGTTGACCGCCGAACATGCCCATCATCGGATTCTGCTGGGCTTGCTTCGGCGCGCTGGTGGCCGTGACGTTGGGAGCCAGGTACGGGAACGGATCTTCGAAGACCGCCGTCGGCGTGCCGCTGCGCACCGCGGCGATGAAATGCTCCATCCCTTCGGGCGACAGCGACGACGGCTGCACGGCCAACAGCACGTCGAAATTCTCGGTGATCGCCTGGTCGGCGCTGACCTGCTTCACATCGTATTGCTTTTCGAGTTCGTCGATCAGCAACTGGTTGCGCGTCTGGCTCATGCTCGACGGGTCGAACCCGCCGAACAGTTGCGCGTCGGTGCGAATCACGCCCAGCTTTTTGCGCGTCGGCTCGCTGACGGTGGCCAGCGACCGGGCCACTTCGTACTCGACCGGGATGCCGGTATCGAAGAACGGCACGATCACTTTGTTCAAGCCGCTGTTGAACGCGACGCCCAGGTACATGTCGTCGAGCTTGTACGCGCCGCTGCTCCGGGTTTCGACGCGCCGCGACGTGATGCCGTACAGCTTCTCGGCGCGATCGGCTTCCTCGCTGTTCGGCTCGGTCGAGTGGATGTTGACCTGAATTTTGCCGCCGCCCAGGGCTTCGAATTCGCGCAGCGTGTTGAGCAGGTTGAGCCGCGTTTGCACGTACGACTCGGGGACTTCCGGGCTGATGTAGGCGTCGATCAACACGGTTTGCTTGGGGGCTAATTCTTTGATCAGCTTGCGCGATTGCGGCGACAGGCTGCTGAGGTGCTCGGTGCTAATGTCGGCCCGCACACCCGAGCGGTCACAGAGCATCACCAGTCCCACCGCGCCGACGATGAACGCCACGGTGCGGACCAGGTAGTGCAACCCCAGGTTTGTGCCATGGCGACCGCCCGCCCAGTGGCGGCGACCAATCAGCACCACGCTCAGGTACAGCATGGCAACGATGATCGCGGCGAAGTACACGATGCTCGCCAGGCTGATCACGCCGCGGCCGAAATCGCGAAACTGCTCAGCCACGCTCCACTGGGCCACGATCGGCGCAAAGCTGCCGGGCACGATCACATCGGCCCAATGCAGCATCACGAGCGGGATATTGAACAGCAGGCCGAGCACGAAGCCGACCGTCAGGTTGCCCGTCAAGAACGAGGCAACCATGCCGATCGATAACATCGCCAACCCGACCACCCAGTGGCCGACGTACGTCGAAATGAACAGCCCCAGGTCGGGATGCCCCAACCAGGCAAGCGTGACCATGTTGCAGACCAGCGAGAACAGCAGCGAGACGCTGTAGATCGCCACGGCCGCCAGATACTTGCCGAGCACCACGTCGATATCGGCGGCGGGAATGGTGAGCAGCAGCTCGTCGGTTCCCTGGCGGCGTTCCTCGGCCCAAATGCTCATCGTGATCGCCGGGATGAACACCAGCAGGATCAGCGGCAAGTACTTGTTGAGCTGGTCGAGATTCGCCAGGTTCGAGATGAAAAAGTCGTTGGGCCAGAACGCGGCCAACGAGCATAGCACCACGAATACGCAAATGAACACGTATCCGGTGGGATTGCTGAAGTAGCTGAAGAAATTACGCCGGAAAACGGCGGCGATGACGTGGGTGTTCATAGGTCGTGTTGAGTTGGTTGCCGATGCGGTGCGAGTTCTTGCATTAAACCCCTCTCCCTTTGGGAGAGGGTGGCGACCGAAGGGTGCCGGGTGAGGGTGAGGCGGGTACTCAGCATCCGTGCCGCTTCTCCCTCATCCGCCCTTCGGGCACCTTCTCCCAGAGGGAGAAGGCCTGTATTTCGTCACTTATCATTGATCACTTAGCACTCATCATTTCGTTCGCCGCCGCCGCTCCCGTCAGTTCGTGGAAGCGTTCGTCGAGCGTGTGGCCGTCGCGGGTCAGGTCGGCCGGGGTGCCGTCGAATTTCAGCCGCCCTTCGCTGATGAACAGCACGCGGCTGGCGACCGCCTCGACTTCTTGCAGAATGTGCGTCGACAGCAGGATCGTTTTGCTTTCGCCCAAGCGGCGCAGCGTTTCGCGCACTTCGCGAATCTGGTTCGGGTCGAGCCCCGCGGTCGGCTCGTCGAGGATCAGCACGTCGGGTTCGTGCAACAGCGCCTGCGCCATGCCGACGCGCTGCCGATAACCCTTTGACAGCTTGCTGATCGCTTTGCCGATCACCGAGCCCAGGGCGCACTGGTCAATTACGGCGGCAATGCGCTCTTGCCGATACTTGCCGCTGAGCCCGCGCGCATCGGCAAAGAAATCCAACAACGTGCGCGGGGTCATGTCGGGGTACAGCGGACCGTTCTCGGGCAGGTAGCCCAGGCGCTTGGAGCCGGCCAGGCGGTCGATCGCCATGTCGTGCCCGGCAATGCGCGCCACGCCGGCGCTGGGCGCCAGGTAGCCGGTGAGCAGCTTCATCGTGGTGCTCTTGCCGGCGCCGTTGGGCCCCAGAAAGGCGACGACCTCGCCCTGGTGGACTTTGAAGCTGACATTTTCGATGGCGGTGAAATCGCCGTAGTACTTGCTGAGGCCGATGGCCTCGATCATGGCGGGCTTATCGGACGTGCTCATGTTTCTGCGGAACTCCCGTCATTAGCGTGCAAGACGAAGCGCGTCGGGGGTCGGGCGAAACAATGTCCGATCCCGAACAATGTCCGATCCCGACAACCCCTCGCAGCGGAACGCAACGTCGACCACGGCGACTGCGTCCGCGGAAATGGGTTCCTAAGGCCGATCAATCGCCCCAGGACCCCAAGCAAGTTATACAAAAACCATAGTCCGACAGGACCGCATTTGTCCAGAGGCAGGCGTAAACGGGTCAGACCTTGGTCCTGCGCTCGAGCCCCCAGTAAACTCCCAACGACACGCCGAAGCTGACGAACCAGGCGTAATCGTAAAGTTCAATCCAGCCCGGCGACACTTCGGCCCACCCCAGCGTCCCGACAAACCCGGGCAAACAGGGAACAATGCCCGCCGCCAGGGCGACCATCGCCCGGGGGTTCACGCCGCCGCGGTACCAGTAGGGGCCGCGCTTCTCATATAACCCCGCCAAACTGAGCTGCGTGCGGCGGATCAGAAAATAGTCGGCAATCAGCACCCCGCCCACCGCCCCGAGCAACGCCGAGTAGGCTACCAGCCACTTGAAGATGAACCCGCTGGGGTCGGCAATCAGCCGCCAGGGTTGGATCGCCACGCCGATCAGCCCTGTAATCAGCCCGCCGGTGCGGAACGAGATGCGCTGCGGCCACAGGTGGGCAAAGTCGTTCGCCGGGCTGACCACGTTGGCTGCGATATTCGTGGCCAAGGTTGCTAGGCACAGCGACAGCATTGCCACGGCCAGCACCAGCGGCTGCTCGAATTTCGCCAGCAGCACGACCGGATCCCACAACGTCTTGGGGTCGGCATCGGGATAGATCACCAGCGCCGCCGAGGTGACCGCCACGCCGATAAACGAGTACAGCCCCATGGTGCTGGGCAGGCCAATCGCCTGGCCCAGGGCCTGTTCGCGCTGCGAACGCACGTAGCGGCTGAAATCGGGAATGTTCAGCGACAGCGTCGCCCAGAAGCCAACGTTCGCCGTCAGCGCGGGAAAAAAGAACCGCCAGAACCGTCCCTCGCGCGTGCCGCCGGGGGCGAACTGCGACGGTAGCGACAGCATCTCGCCGAACCCGCCGGCCCGTTCGTACGCCCAGGCCA
>DASZPI010000001.1:0-10419 GCA_035550355.1 Pirellulales bacterium | reverse complement strand
GCCTTGCAGTCGGCCGTGGTCGATCAGCGGCACGCCAAGGAACGATCGGTACGGATCTTCGCCGGCCTCGCGAAAGTATTTGAAGCGGGGATGATGAAACGCGTCGTCCACGGTCTGCGGACAAAGCTGCTCGGCGACCATGCCGACCAGCCCTTCGTTGAGCTGCATCCGCACACGCCCGACGCTCTCGGGCCGCAGGCCACAGGTGGCGGCGAGCACCAATCGCGTGCGATCCGGCTCGAGCAGATAGACCGAGCAAACGTCGGTCTTGAAGCGGCCCCGCAAGAACTGAACCAGGTTGCTCAACGTCTCGGTCGAGTCGCCGCTTTGCGACACCACCTGGCAAACCTCATCGAGCGTGAATGCCGAACGCTCGGCGCCGATCGTGGATTCAATAGAGATCATCTCTGTCTCGGTGCGTAAATTCTGCGCAGAGAATCCGACAAGGCCCGACTCGCATAGCAACCGTCGTACCGTTGCTAGCCCCCGGCAGCGAGCCGTCGCCCTAAACCGAGAATTGCCGTGCGCTTTGGCAAGTTACCGACATGGACAGAAAGCCGCGATGACGCTTTCTGCGGCAGCGGCCGCCGGGAAAGTTGGCAACACCGGCGAAAATTTCCGTATCGCAGTCGGGGTGAGCCGGGCCTCTAGTCCTTCCCCTTGTGCTCGACCTGCGGCCAATACGTTGTGAAGTCGAACTCGGGACTGTTGTCCAGATCGTGGCATTTGGCACACGTCTTTTCGCGCGCCGTGGTAAGCGTGAGCCGCAGTCCGGCGCGCAATGCGTCGATCCGATCGGCCAGCGGCGAGTCTTTTTGTTCCGCCGCCACGTGCGCTCCGCCCGGTCCATGGCAGTTCTCGCAGCCGTTGCCCATTAGTTGGGGCGTCTGCTGCACGCCGACGTAGCCATGGGTATACGGATAGAACTCCTGCGGGTTCCAGCCGGTGGCATGGCAGCTCACGCATTCAGGGTCGAATTGCCGCGGCGGATCGAGCTTCACGAGCGTTTCGGTGGCGTGGGCGTGCGGCGTCTCGGCCCAAATCGCGTAGGCCTTCGTGTGGCAATCGGCACAAGCCTTCGAGCCCACGAACTTGCCTGCCGGATCGTCGGGTGCATTCGCGCCCGGGAACGGCCGAGCCTTCGCGCCGATGGCATCCCAGCCGCCGGAGGTGACGAGCGTTTCGAGCTGCTGCTGATAGTTCCGGCGCAGCGTTACCATCTCGGGCGCGTCGCTGAACCGCGAATCGATCGGCACGCGCTGGTAACGAATCGGCCGCTCGCGATCGTCGTAAACGCCGATCACCACGGCGAACATTCCCTTATGGCCAACTTCAACCATTTCGCTCGGCGTCTCTTCGATCCGCAGCGGCTCGGCCGGCGGTTCTTCGGCGCCGTGGGCCGTTGCGACCACGTGAAACACGTCGAACAGCTTCGCCAGACGCGCGCTTTCCTTCGGATCGGCAAACGACAGCAGCACACGAAAGTCGCTCTCGGCCTCGAGCTTGGGCGCGATCTCGGCCAAGGCGGCTTCGGCGGCGGTCATCACCACTTCGCCGTTGCCGACCTCTTTCTGTAAATCGTCGGCCAGCACTGCCGTGATGCCGATCTTCTTGCCGCCGGCCTCGACGATCCGCCACCGGCTCGTGAGCCCCGAATCGACGGCGAACAGGCCGACGTTGGCATCGACGAACCGGCTCGGTCCGCCGTCGGTCGACGCGACGCTCGCCGCCAGCACGCCGGCCGGCAGGCGCAAATCTTCCGGTCCCAGGCCGATCGCGGCGTAGTCCATCAGCTTCAGCGCTTCGGCGGCGATCTGAAATTTCATCTCGGCCTGCTGACCGAAGCGATGAATCAATCCGCCGAGGTCGACGGCCACCACCGGCCACTGTTTTTCGCGCAGTTGCTTGATGAGCGTGTAACGGCGCGCCAGGCCGCCCTTCTGGTTTTCGAGTCCCGCGCAGCCACACGGTTCGAGATACCCAAGCTGCTCGCCGGTGATCACGATCGCCGCCAGCGGCGCGGGCCAATCGACGAACAGATGCTCGTCGGCGCGGGCGGGTTTCTTGGGCGTGGCAGGCGGCGGTTCGGGCGATGGCCCCAAGGGCGGCGCCGGCGACACCTGCGCGTTTGTCCCCGGCGACTCGCCCACGGCTAAAGGCGCCGCGTCATCCGCGAGGTTCCCGTTCGCTTGCGATTTCGCGCTTGGCGGCGCTAGGACGCTGGGCTTCTTCGCAGCGGTCGGCGCATCGCTGTCGCCGCACCCGGAGAGAAAGATCACCCCGCAAACAACGCACCGCGCAAATACTTTGGTGGCATGCATGCGGGCGATTGTCGGCGGATCGCGCACTCAGGGCAACCCCTGTTTTGCCGCCGGGCCGGTGTTCCGCAGCCGTGCGCGCGCCAGCATGAAGAATGCGTGGTAGTCGGGCCGCCGATAGTCGGGGAAGGTGAACTCGTGCCCTTGCCAAGCGCCGTGCCGGTAGAACAGCGTGACCTCGGCGTACATGCCGCGTCCCAGGTACATGCGATGCGCATGATCCTTGGTCGACGCCAGCACCAATTTTGCCAGGGTCAGATAGCCCGGGTCGAGGTTCAGCGGCCGCGGCTCGTCGTGTCGGCGGAGCGCGGCATATTCCGCCTCCCAATCGTTGGTGGCAAATTTCCAGTCGGCCAGCTCGCCAGCATCGGCAAACTGCTCGAACACCAGGAACGTCTTGCCCAGCCCGGGGCCCATCGTCGCTTCGTAGTAAGTCGTTTCATCGAAGGCAAACGTCGGACTGCGCAGCGCGATCGGTCCCCAGGCAACGCTGGCGCGCTCGATGGCCCATTCGAGGGCATCGGCGTGGCGCGTGATCACCGCCATCAGCCGAAGGACCGGATCGTGGCGCGTTGGGTTACCCATCGTGCGCCGGCGCCTTCACCCAAGCCAGCAGCACGGCCGCCACCGCCGCCATCGCTGCACCGAACCCGAACGCCGCGAGTACTCCGGCGCGGTCGTACAGGCCGCCGAACAACAGGCTGGCCGGCAAGGCCGACAGGCCGATCACGAAGTTGTACCAACCGTAGGCCAGTCCTTTGTGCCCGGCGCCTGCCAGATCGGCCACCAACTTTTTCTCGATCGGCTCGGTCAGCGCGTAGTACAAGGCGTACACCAAGAACAACGCCCACACCTGCCAGGCGGTGGTCGCATAGGCAAAGCACAAATACACCGCGGCGTAGATCGACCAGCCGGCGAAGATCATCCGCCGCGCGCCGACTCGATTGACCATCGCACCGCTGGCAAGGCTCGCGCTGCTTTTCACCAGGTGCAGCACCAGCCAGAGCAGCGGCAGCTGCGTCTCGGGCACGCCCAGTTCGCCGGCGCGAACCAGCAGGAACGCATCGCTGCTGTTGCCGAGCGTGAACACCAGCATCGCCAGCAAGTATAGTTTGAAGTTGCCGTCGAACCCCCGCAGGCTGAGCGTGAACGGCCGCGCTGCATGCGCCGTGTGCTGCTGTTCTTCGAGCCCGAAGCCCAACAGCAACAGCACGAGCAGACCCGGCGGCAATGTGAGCACAAATAACCAACGCAGCGCACTGGCATCGTGCGCGGCGAACATCAAGAACCCGGTGGCCAGCAGCGGTCCGATCGCTGCCCCCAGGTGATCCATCGCTCGTTGATAGCCAAACGCCCAGCCCAGCTGGCGCGGCTCGGTGCTCTCGGCAATCAGCGCATCGCGCGGCGTGGTGCGGATGCCCTTGCCCACGCGGTCGGTCAAGCGCACCGCAGCCAACTGCCAGGGCATGGTCGCCAGTCCCGCCAACGGACGAACGAGCGTGGTCAGTGCGTAGCCGCCGACCACGAATCGCTTGCGCTGCTGCGCTCGATCGCTCAGGCCGCCCGACCACAGCTTGAGCAGGCTGGCGGTGGAATCGGCGAGCCCTTCGATCGCCCCCAGGTCGGTCGCGGTGCCGCCGAGCACGTCTTTCAGGAACTTCGGCAGCAGCGGAAAGGTCATCTCGCTGGCGATGTCGTTCAGCAAGCTCGCCCAGCCGAGCAGTCGGACGTTGCGAGAAAGAATCATGTCGCCTGTCGAACCATCTCGGCCAGCGCCTCGGTCGCGCCGGCCAGCGGGATCATTTTCGGTTCCGCTTCGTGACGCCATTTAATTTCGAGCTGGCCTTCCTTCAGGCCGCGGCCGCCGACGACCACGCGCAGCGGAATGCCAATCAGGTCGGCGTCCTTGAATTTCACGCCGGGGCGCTGATCGCGGTCGTCGAGCAGCACTTCGATCCCTGCATCGGTCAGTTCGCGGTACAACCTCTCCGCCGCCTCGGCGACCGCCGCTTCCTTGACGTTGATCGGCGAGATAATGATTTCGTACGGCGCCAGCGACATCGGCCAGACAATGCCGTTGGCGTCGTGCGTGGTCTCGATCAACGCCGCGATGATGCGGTTCACACCGATGCCGTAGCAGCCCATGATCGCGGCATGCTGCTGCTCTTTGTCGTCCAGGTACCGCGCGTCGAGCGCCTCGGAGTACTTCGTGCCCAGCTTGAACACGTGCCCCACCTCGATCGCGTGGCGCAGCTCGAGCGTGCCCGGGCAACGCGGGCACGGGTCGCCGGCGGTCGCATTGCGCAGGTCGGCATAATGATCGGCGGCGACCGTGAAGTCACGCCCAAGATTCGCGCCCGTGTAGTGCGCGTCGGCCTCGTTCGCGCCGACCACAGCCGAACCCATGGCCGCCACATCGGCGTCGGCCCAGAGCGGAATCTTGAGACCGATCGGTCCTGCGAAGCCGATCGGAGCGCCGGTCACCTGCTGCACCACGTCGGCCGGAGCGAGTTCGAGCTTCGTCGCTTTGAGTGCGCGGCGAATCTTGCCTTCGTTGGCTTCGTGATCGCCACGCAGCAGCACCGCCACCGGCTTGTCGTCGGCCACGTAGATCAACGTCTTGAGCATGTCGGCGGGCTTGCACTTGAGCAGCTTGCTGACCTGCTCGATGCTCCCCACATTGGGCGTCGGCACTTTCTTGAGTTCGGCGCTGCCGCTCGCTGGCGATTTCGCGCGTTGTCCGGTCTCGGCCCGCTCGAGGTTCGCCGCGTACCCGCATGCCGCGCAGTGCACCACGGTATCTTCGCCATTCTCGGCCAGCACCATGAACTCGTGGCTGGCGTCGCCGCCGATCGGCCCGCTCTCGGCCTCGACGGCCAGGTACTTAAGTCCCGCGCGCGAGAAGATGCGGCAGTAGGCGTCGTACATCTTGTCGTAACTGGCGTTCAGCCCCTGGGCGCTGGTGTCGAAGCTGTACGCGTCCTTCATCAGAAACTCGCTCGTGCGCAGCACGCCGAACCGGGGGCGCTCTTCGTTGCGGAACTTGGTTTGGATCTGGTACAGCGTGATGGGCAATTGCCGGTAGCTGTTGACGTAGCGGGCCACCAGGTCCGTGACGATCTCTTCGTGCGTGGGCCCCAGCGCCATGTGCACCTGCTTGTTCTGCCGGCGCACGGCCACCTGGATCAACACGTTGCCGAACGCCTCGACACGGCCCGTGCGCTTCCACAGGTCGATCGGCGTGAGTGCCGGCATATGGATTTCGATAGCCCCGGCGCGGTCCATTTCCTCGCGCACGATGCGCTCGGCTTTTCGCAGCGCCCGCAGCCCGAGCGGCAGATAGTTGTAGACCCCGGCCATGAGCTGGCCGATGAGCCCCGCGCGTACCATCAGCACGTGGCTGGGAATTTCCGCCCCTTCGGGCGTTTCTTTCATCGTCGGAATCAACGTTTGCGACCAGCGCACGGCGGCATCCTTATCGTGGCATGCTTGTTAAGTGGCGGAATTCGCGGGCATTCTAGAGAAACCGCCTGCCCGGCGGAAGATTCATCGCTAAGATGCATCTTTAGGCAATCGACGATCGTTTGCCGTTTAGCCGGCTCGTCCACGAGCCGTTAGAAAGACCCGCCGTATGGCCCGGAAGTTCATCAAGGAGTTCGGACACCAAGAGGCGATCGACCAGATTTTCCTCGCCACCCAAAAGCAGTTGCGCCCCAATCGCAACGGCAATCTGTATTTGCAGGTCGAACTCTCGGATCGCAGCGGCACGATCAGCGGCCGCATGTGGAACGCCGCCGACAGCGATTATCGCTCGTTCGACGATGGCGACTTCGTGCGGGTCGAAGGGACCGCGCAGTTGTATCAAGGGGCGATCCAACTGATCGTCAACAATGTCTGCCGCGCCCGCAGCGACGAGATCAACGCAGCCGACTTCATGCCGCTCACGCCGGCCGAGATCGACCGCTTGGCGCTGCGGCTGGCCGAGCTGCTGCGGAGCATGAAGGACCCGCACCTGCGGAACCTGGCCGATTGCTTTCTGCTCGACGAAGCGTTTATGCGCAAGTTCACGCGGGCTCCCGCCGGGGTGAAGAACCACCACGCCTACATCGGCGGGCTGCTGGAGCACGTGGTCAGCCTGATGGAAGTGGTCGATCGCGTCGCCCCTTGCTACCCGGTGCTCGATCGCGACCTATTATTGATGGGGGCCTTTCTGCACGACATGGGCAAAACCGACGAGCTCGGCTACGAACGCGGGTTCAGCTACACCGACGAGGGGCAGCTCATCGGCCATGTGGTGATGGCCGTGTCGGTGCTCGACAGCAAGCTGCGCGAAGTCGAGCGGCTGGCCGGCGATGCAGTCCCCCAGGAAACCGCGCTGCGGCTGAAGCACATGATCGTCAGCCACCATGGGCAGTACGATTTCGGCAGCCCCAAGTTGCCGATGACGCTCGAGGCGCTGGCGCTGAACCAGCTCGACACGCTCGACGCCCGGCTGCACAACTTCGCTCAGCAAATGCGCGAAGACGCCAACGTCGACAGCGCCTGGACCAGCTTCCAACCCACGCTGGGTCGCAAGCTGTTCAAAGGACAGATGAACGGCGAACGAACGGAATAGCGTGTCGTGTCAATGGAGATCCGGTGGGCCTCGCCTTCGGCTCGACCCACCCTACGCGGTGGCTGCCCTGCGGACCGACGAATAACACAAACAATGAATCACCAGTTTCAGGAAACTCAATGCATCGTGAACAATGGGAGGCGGCGCTGTTGGCCGCCGTCGCGGGGGCCGACTATCGCCCCGTCAAGCCGAGAGTCTTAGCCAAGAAGCTCGGCGTCGTCGGCGATGACGTCGACGACTTCAAACGCCTGGTCAAGAAACTCATCCGCCAGGGCAAGATCGCCTGGGGGGCCAAGCATCTGATTCGACCTGTGGCCGACGGGGCGACCGCCGAGCGGCCCGCAAAACCGGCCCCCGGCAAGAAAACGCATTCCGGGCCGACGATCACCGGCGTGTTTCGCCGCGCCCAAGGGGGCTTCGGCTTCGTGCGTCCTGCCCATGCCAAGGCGACCGACGGCCGCGACCTCGACATTTACATCGCCGCCGAGCACACGCTCGACGCGGCCAGCGGCGACACCGTGCTGGTGCGACCGCTGAAGTCGGCCGGACGCAACGGCCGCTTTCCGGGGACGCGCGGCGCGATTGTCGAAGTGCTCGAGCGCGAGACGCGGCAATTCGTCGGCACGTACTTCGAAGCCGGCGGCAACGCCTACGTGCAAGTCGACGGCACGCTGTTCAAGGAGCCGATCTACGTCGGCGATCCCGGCGCCAAAAATGCCAAGGCCGACGACAAGGTCGTGTTCGAGATGCTGCGGTTCCCCACCCCCGCGCATCAGGGAGAAGGTGTCATCAGCGAAGTGCTCGGCGCCCGCGGCGCGCCGGGGATCGACACGCTGTCGATCATCCGCGAGTTCGAGCTGCCCGAGGAATTCGCCCCCGACGCCCTCGAAGCGGCACGCCTGGAGGCCGACAAGTTCGACGAGTCGATCCCACCGACGCGCACCGACATGACGCACGAGGTGGTGATCACGATCGATCCGATCGACGCGCGCGACTTTGACGACGCCATCTCGCTGGTGCCGCTGGAGAACGGCCATTGGCTGCTGGGCGTGCACATTGCCGATGTGTCGCACTTTGTGCGGCCGGGGACCCCGCTGGATCGCGAAGCGTGGCAGCGCGGCACGAGCGTGTACCTGCCCGATCGCGTGATCCCGATGATTCCGGAGATCATCTCCAACGGCCTGGCCAGCCTGCAGCCCGATCGCCGGCGGTACACCAAAACCGCGATGATCGAGTTCACCGCCGACGGCGCCCGCGTGGCGGTCGACCTGCACTCGGCAGTCATTCGCAGCCGGCGGCGATTCACCTACGAAGAAGTCGACGAGTACCTGGCCGATCCCGAAGCCTGGCGATCGAAGCTCACCCCCGAGGTGCACGCGCTGCTGGGCCGCATGCACGAGCTGGCGATGATCCTCCGCGGCCGACGCACGCGCCGCGGAGCGCTCGAGCTGACCATGCAAGAGATCAAGATCGATCTCGACAAGGAGGGGCGCGTTGCCGGAGCGCACCGCGTGGTGAACACGGTCAGTCACCAGATCATCGAAGAGTTCATGCTCAGCGCCAACGAAGCGGTTGCCGACCGGCTCAAGGAAGAAGAGGTCGCATTCCTGCGACGCGTGCATCATTCGCCCAGCGATATGAAGGTGCGGGCGCTCAACGACTTCGTCACCGGGCTGGGCTTTGAAACCGAGGGGCTCGACAGCCGCTTCGAGCTGCAAAAGCTGCTGCGCGACGTGGCCGGCCAACCCGAGCAGTACGCGGTCAACTACGCCGTGCTTCGCAGCTTGCAGCGTGCCGAATACAGCCCCGAAGAGGAAGGGCACTACGCCCTGGCCAGCGATTGCTACTGCCACTTCACCAGCCCGATTCGGCGTTACCCCGACCTGACGATCCATCGCCTGGTGAACATGATCGCCAGCAGCCGCAAGCCCAAAAGCGACTTCACCGAGCTGGTGGTGCTCGGGCAGCACTGCAGCGACCGCGAGCGCCGGGCCGAGAGCGCCGAGCGCGAGCTGGTGAAGCTGAAGCTGCTGGTGTACATGAGCACCCGCATCGGCGAAGAAATGGACGCGGTGATCACGGGAGTCGAGCAGTTTGGCCTGTTCGCCCAGGGGATCGAGATACCGGCCGAGGGGCTGATCCATGTCAGCTCGCTGGGCGACGACTTGTATCAGTACGACAAGACCACGCACAGCCTGAATGGCCGACGAAGCGGCAATCAGTACCGCCTCGGCGACCGGGTGCGCGTGAAGGTGGCGATGGTCGACGTGGATCGGCGCGAGTTGGACTTCAAGTTAGTGCGCGACTTCGGCCGCCCGAAACGCGAGGAACGGTCGCAGCACTCGCGACCGACGAAAAAGAGCAAGTCGAAACAGCGATCGAAAGGGAAGAGGCGATGACTCTCACGTCTTGTAGGGCACGTGAAACGTGCCTGAATTGTGCCGTCACGCCGTCGAAATGGTACGTTTCACATACCCTACGAACCCTGGCCCTGGTTGGATATTTATTCGTGGGTGAACAGACATTTGCCGCCGAGCCGGCGATTTACGACGAGGCGCAGGTGCCGACGTACACGCTGCCCGATCCGCTGGTGATGGCCGACGGACGGCCGGTGACCTCGGCCGGCATGTGGCGCGACGACCGGCGCCCGGAAGTGTTGCGAATCTTCGAGGAGCAGGTGTACGGCAAATCGCCGCCGGCGCCCAAGGAGCTGGCGTTTAACGTGATCGAGGTCGATTCGAACGCCCTCGGCGGCATCGCCACACGCAAACAAATCGAGTTGGTGATCTGGCAAGGCAGCCGTGCAGTGCGCGTGAACGTGCTGGCGTACCTCCCCAATGCGCGCCAAAAGCCCGCGCCGGTGTTCGTCGGACTGAACTTCGGTGGTAACCAAACCGTTCACAACGATCCGGCGATCTTGGTGACCAGCGCGTGGGTGCGATCATTCAAGAAAGACGACTCCGGGGTGGTCGACAACCGGGCGACCGAAGCGTCGCGCGGGGCGCAAGCATCGCGCTGGCCGATCGAGATGATCGTGAAACGTGGCTACGCACTGGTTACGGCCTATTACGGCGAGATCGATCCTGATTTCGACGACGGCTTCGCCAATGGCGTGCACGCGCTGTATGCCGACCAGCCGCGCCAGGCCGACAGTTGGGGCGCGATTGCCGCCTGGGCCTGGGGGCTGAGCCGGATTGCCGATTTTCTGGAATTCGATCGCGCATTCGACGCCAAGCGGATCGCGGTCATTGGTCACTCGCGGCTCGGCAAGGCGGCGCTGTGGGCCGGGGCGACCGATCCGCGCTTCGCGATGGTGGTGAGCAACAACTCGGGCTGCGGCGGGGCGGCGCTATCGAAGCGCCGATTCGGCGAATCGGTGGCGATCATCAATAAGTCGTTCCCGCATTGGTTCTGCCAGAACTTCCGCGCCTACGACGATCACGAAGACCAGCTGCCGGTCGATCAACACGAGCTGCTCGCGCTCAT